>DATDVM010000083.1:0-2484 GCA_035290005.1 Patescibacteria group bacterium
GTTAACACCGTGTCAAAGAGATACGTGCCCCAGGGGATGTTTGGAGAAGATATGCCCGGCGCGAACATTTTGGTGGAAGCTTCGTGGTGTCATTCAGGAGACGATTCAAGGATATACCCTGAGTGACTTGATGCGTGCGTCTCTACAAAGGAAGTAACGATTTCATATGATGGAATGTTGCCTATGGTAAAAGAAGTATTTCTAGATGTTGAGACTCAAAAGATATTTGATGACGTATCACGAAGAGATCCAAAGTTGTTAGGAGTTTCTTTTGTTGGTATCTACGAGCGGGAAACAGATACCTTACACGGGTACTTTGAGAACGAGCTTTCGTCTTTATGGCCGATTTTGGAAAACGCGACGAAGATTATTGGATTTAATATCAAGAAATTTGATATGCCGGTTCTTTCTGCCTATTATCCCGGAGACCTCTTGCGATTTCCACTTTTTGACATGTGGGAGGTTATCAGAGCCCAACTCGGTTTTTCATTGGGGTTGGATAATCTCGCGAGAGCAACACTCAAAGAAGGTAAAACAGGGACGGGTCTTGATGCGATACGGTTATTTACCGAAAGAAAACTGGACGAGCTTGCATCGTATTGCCTACACGATGTCGAGTTGACAAAGAAACTCTACGATTATGGAAAATCGAACGGGAAGCTGAAATTTTTTACCTGGAAGAATGAAGTAGAAGAGTTTCCGGTTCACTGGGATGTCAGTAAAGAAAATATACAAGATGTACAAATGTCTCTCGGTGTTTAGAAAAAGGAGGTGATTTATGGCTGATCAAATTCAACCGAAAATAGGAAAGATCGTTGTTGACAGAGAACTTTGTATTGGAGCAGCAACATGTATTGCAGTTGCACCCGGCGTTTTTGAGTTAGATGCGGAGAATAAGGCAATTGTCCTCGATCCGCATGCTCAAGATGATGCAACTGTCCGTGCTGCTGCTGAGGCCTGTCCAGTCCTTGCCATTTCACTTTTAGATGAGCAAGGAAATAAAATGTTTCCGAAATAAATAATCGGGAAAAGGAGGCTTTCATGCCAGATATTCACAAGATAAAACCACTTCCGTATGCGTACGATGCGCTTGACGGAATATCAGAAAAGGTAAATACGTGGCATCACGATACGCACTACGCGGGATACGTCAAAAAAAGAAATGAAATCGAAACGAAACTTGAAACAGTTGACAGGTCTCAAGCGAACGCAAATTATAGCGAGTACGGAGAACTGAAGCGTAGGGAAACGTTTAATGCAAGCGGGCAGATTCTTCATGAACTGTTTTGGGACATGATGGGAGGAAAAGGACAAGTTCCCACGTCTGCACCAATCGTTCAGAAACTTGCCAAAGACTTCGGATCATTCGAGAAGTGGAAGGAAGATTTTATCGCGTGTGCGAAGGCTTCCTTAGGTTGGGCAATCTTATGTTTTGATCCGAGTGACAGAAGGCTTCATAACTACTTGTGCGACTTTCATAACAACGGAGCGGTGTGGGGAGCCATGCCACTCCTTGCTGTTGACGTTTTTGAGCATTCGTATTACTTCGATTACGGTCCAGAAAGAGGAAAATTTATAGAGACGTTTTTACGGAATGTCGATTGGAAGAAGGTTAATAGCTTGTATGAACGGATCCCAAAATAGGAATAATGCACTTCATATTGAAGACTTAGCGGTTTCATCTGAAGGCAAAAAAATTCTTAATTCTGTTAACCTGACGATTCGTCGGGGAGAAATTCATGCCCTGATGGGTCCGAACGGGTCGGGCAAAAGTACGCTCGCCTATGCGCTGATGGGACATCCAGGATATCAGATCGACAGGGGAAAGATTTCCCTTCAAGGGAAAGATTTGACTACTCTTTCTCCAGAAAAACGCGCCCGCGCAGGGCTTTTTCTTGCCTTTCAATATCCTGTCTCTGTTCCTGGAGTGACGGTCGCGAACTTTTTGAGAGTTTCGCTTAATAGCCTGCAGAAAAGCAAAGAGAGGCTGCCTTTGTCTGTATTACAGACAAAGATACATACAGCAATGGACAAATTGAGGATTCCTGAAGAGTTCGCAACTCGATACCTAAACGATGGATTTTCAGGGGGAGAGAAGAAGAAGACGGAGATTTTACAAATGATGATTTTGGAACCATCGTTCGCGGTTCTTGACGAAACAGATTCCGGACTTGATGTTGATGCGCTACGGATCGTTGCAGAGGGAATAAATTTCGTCGCAAAAAGAACTGGGATCCTTTTGATTACCCATTACCAACGCTTGCTGGATTTTATTCGACCGGATGTTGTTCATATTCTGATGAAAGGAAATATTGTGGCTTCAGGCGGGCCTGATTTAGCAGAGAAAATCGAGGAAAAAGGATACGATTGGGTCAAACGGGTATACCTCGACGAGGAGAAAAAATGAAACAGATCCTCCCTTTTACCGGCCTCGATACATACAGATACGGGTTTAAAGATCCAGACCGTGCAGTCTATAAAATT
>DATDVM010000084.1:0-4017 GCA_035290005.1 Patescibacteria group bacterium
AAGGAGCGTCTTGGGTGATATCTCCATATGCTGCACTTGGTTCATGTCTTTATTTTCCTTCCTACAGTATTATACCGAATTTTGTCCAAACGTGACAATCTAGTTACCTATATCCTTTTTCCCTGGAAATAACTTATCAAATATTCCTGACTCTTCTTTTTCTTCCAGTACACGCGGTTGTCCATATTGTTCGATGTAAACAGGCGTGAATGAATATGAAGCAAGAAGGCTTTTTTGGAACGCGAGCTTTGCTATGACACCTTCCCTTGTTTCTCTCGACCACATTTGATCGAACACAAAATTCCCCAGAGAATAGATGATCAGTTTTTCTTGATACACCTCAAGTGATTGCACCCAATGAGGGTGGTGCCCGATGACAACATCTGCCCCCAGGTCAATTGAAAAATGTGCGAGTTCTTGTTGTCGAGTAGTCGGAGTCTTTGAGTACTCTTCTCCCCAATGGAATATCGAAACAACGACATCTGACGTCCTTCGCGCTTCAGAAAGAAGACTCTTCATCTCTTCCTCTGTTGCCCGGGAAACAAGATCAGTTGAAGCCGAGATATCGGTAAATCCCACAAAAGAGAACGTAACGTCCCGTATTTTCTTATATGCAATATTGTGGAGTCCTGTATAGGAAATGTGCTGACTGGTTAACGCTTCTTCTGTTTGTTTTACTCCTTGATCTCCATAGTCGCCCATATGGTTATTGGCAAGATTTGCGATATCGACGCTCCCTGCGGTGAGAACCGCGACGTGATCAAATTCGCTACAAAAAAGGAATCCCGTTGTTGTTACCGGGCAATCTCTCAAAAACGGTCCTTCCAAATTAATAAGAACCATGTCCGCAGATTTGAAAGCTCCAAACACCTTCTTGAATGGAAAAGAAAGGTCTTTCTCTTTTTTGAGAAATGCGTTGATACTTCTTCCCAAACCGACGTCACCGACAGCGTACAACGTTATCTCTTTTCCTTTCCGAGAAAAAGGTGCAGGTACCGAAGACTCTGTCGATGATGAAAAAGCTGGAAATACTGAAAGAAGGAAACTACTTCCCAGTATTAAAAATAACACAAAGGGGGAGAAAAGAATTATCTCAAGAAGATTCTTTTTTGTGAACATGTTCGTCATATCTCTTGTCTTTCTAATGATCTTGCACCAAAAATCAGAATAATAAGGTCTAAAAAGAACGATATCAAAAAGACGGCACCTATGGCAGGCCAAAACAAAGAGAGATCTCGGTCTCCGCCCTGAAGCTGTTCCGTAAAGTAAAATAAAAAGTTGTCATGAAGGAAAAAAGAGACGAGCGCTACATAAAATAATGCACAAAATGTTGCAAGTATTCCCGGGAGTGTCGTTGTGATTCGCTCTGTATCTCGCGTCGAGTAATTCGGAAAAGCAGCGCCCAAACTTACCATGATACTCGTCACGGTAATTGTAATAATCCCGGTCATAAGAGCAAGGACGGAGTAGACTACAGTCCCTGCGGAAAACAAGCTTGCTTCTACAAGAATCAATATTCCAGCAATCGCAAGGAGTGAGAGGAGAGAAAAAACAAATTTCTCCCAAAAGACTTCTTTCATCGAAACAGGAGACGATTTCAGAAAACGAATACCTCTCCCTTCTAAACTGATAGCAGGAAACACAAAGCGGAGAGCAGTCGTTGTCAGAAGATATCCACCAGCAGCCAAATGAAACGATGTTAAAATACTCAACATTTCAGGACTTGCTGTCCGTATGACAGGTACCCGGCCAAGAACGAAAAAATAAAACGAAAAAAGGAGGAGAAGGAAAAAAAAGTGGAGGAGCTCAGGGAGATCTCTCATCCATATAATAAGGTCCTTTTCCAGAAGTGCCCCGAATACCCCTCTCACAAAACGTGGGAAAGGAAGAGATTTTCCTTTTGCTTTATCACTCTTTGCTGCGTAGAATGTTCCTTCCAAAAACCACTGAAAAGACCGTCTGTATGTTTTGGTGACGAACCACTTGAGAAAAAACCAATTTATAAGGATTACGCCGGCAAGTTTTGCACTGTTTACAAATACCGTTATACCTGAATTTCCTACATACCCAAGAAGCGCATGGATAAGCCAGGTGCTTGGGATAGGAGCCGAAAAAATAGCAAGTTTTTGAAGATACAGATACATCGATGAGGTCGTATCTGCCGAGAAGAAAGACGAGAAGTCACTGGGCAAAATGCTTCGAGAAAGCATATAGGAGAGAGGGACCGCCCCTCCTATAATGGTCCAGATAAGAACCCTGATGCTCGCCGATCCGAAAATTGAGGCAATACTTACACTCAAAATTACTCCGATCTGCGTTGACAGAAACGACAATATGCATAGAAAAAAAACACTTAAGACATAATAGAGAATACCCGTCTGATACGTATCACCAAACGCAAAAAGGATGGGAATACCCAACACAAAGAGTGCCCAAGATCCCAGAAGCCAGATTTCAAGGAATCGGTAAGTAAAAAGTCCCCATAGAGAAGAAGGTGTTGTGAGAATAAATGCAGATTCTTCTGAACGAAAAAGACGCAGGATCCCGCTGATCATTGATGAAAAAATTGAAAGCACAAAAAAGAGGAAAAAAACTACTATCATCATATAGAGATTCACCGGTTCGGTAAAGGGATTCTCCCGTAACGCAGTAAACGTGGAGGAGAAAAAGAGGAAAGAACCAATCATAAAAACTGACAGCACTATAATAAAACTCGCTATGACCGAAAGTTGTGCTACATCTTTTTCCCTGAAGAGTCTTTGGATGATACGAATCCGTGCTCGAAGAAGTATTTGTACTGTTCTCATGTTACCAAAGAAAAATAAAGCTCTTCTAGCGTCGCCTGCACTTTTTTTGCTTTTCTGCGAAGGCCAGAAATCGTTCCCTCTTCAATCATCTTGCCTTCCTTCAGGAAGCCAATTCGCGTACAAATCTCTTCTGCAATAGAAAGCGTATGCGTAGAGAGAAGAACAGTCCCTCCATCTCTAACAAATTCCGTGAGGAGTTCTTTTGTTTTGCGTATCCCTTGAGGATCAATCCCAACTACTGGTTCATCAATAATGAGAACCTGAGGCTGATGGAGGATAGCCGATAAGATAGACAACTTCTGTTTATTTCCACGACTATAATCTTCAAAGAGCCCATCAATCACATTGTGGAACGAATATATGTTCAGAAGGTTTTGTATTCTTTTAGTCCTCTCCTCTTGGGTCATACCATACAGCTCGCCAACGAAGTGGAGAAATTCTCTCCCTGTAAGCTTCTCATACACAAAAGGTTCATCGGGTACATACCCTAATGTTTTCTTTACCTTTTGTGGCTCTTCCTCAATATCGTACTCTCCGACCTTAATTGTTCCCGCGTTCGGTCTATAAATTCCCATGATCATTTTAATGATTGTCGTTTTACCTGCCCCGTTTGGCCCGATAAGTCCGTACAACTCGCCTTTTTCTATTTCGCATGAAACATCATCTACTGCTACCTTCGCTCCAAATGTCTTTGTAACATGCGTAAGCTGGATCATATATATCTATTGTAACGGAATGTTCTATGAGCCACAAGCAAAAACCTTACAATGGGTCTTCTTTAGACCAAAAAAGAAGCTCCTTGTGGGGAGGAGCTTCCCGTCAGCGGAACAACGAGAGGATTCTCATCTTGTCTCCCATCAACGGTGGAAATGCGCGTTCTCATTCCTTCTTGTGATACAGTCCCACAACCGCATCATAAAAAATCGTATCAAAAAAAAATTAGGGGAGAATTAGGTTCGCATTAAAGAAAGATTAGAAAACTATCCGGGTTTTGGAAAAAAAACGGTAAAAGTTGTTCCTTTCCCGACAGTGCTTTCAACAGTAATTTTTCCTCCATGAGCCAGAGTAATCATACGGGCAATTGAGAGACCAAGACCAGTCCCACGTTTTTGCCGCTTTCCTCCAAGGGGCTTATTAAATCTCTCGAAAAGGTATGGGAGGTGTTCTTTCTCTATACCAATTCCCGTATCCGAGACAACAACTCGAACCC
>DATDVM010000085.1:0-3965 GCA_035290005.1 Patescibacteria group bacterium
CCACCATGATTCTTGCAAAAACGACTAAAGGGAAAGGGGTTTCGTTCCTTGAAGATAAAAACGGATTGCACGGTGTTCCTCTCTCTCAAGATGATGCTAAGAAAGCATTAGAGGAGATTGGCGGTTCACTCACAAAAGGACAAGTGCAACTTCCTGAGGAGGCAAAAGAGTCTGAACGGGTTGCTCTGTCTTTTCCCCAACCTTCATACAGTCCCGGTGACCTTGTGGCAACGCGAAGAGCCTATGGAGACGCCCTCTGCGCATTAGCCCAGACGAACCAATTTGTTGTCGGGCTGGATGCGGATGTGAAGAACTCAACCTATGCGGAAACGATGAAAAGTAAAGTCCCTGAACGGTTTTTTGATATGTATATTGCGGAACAGAACATGGTTGGTGTGGCTATGGGACTTTCTACCCGCGGAAATATTCCGTTTGTTTCTACGTTTGGCTGTTTCCACGAAAGAGCTGTGGACCAGTGGAGAATTGCGGTTCTTTCGGGTCTGAACATTAAAGGATGCGGATCCCATGCTGGGGTCTCGATTGGTGAAGACGGACCGACCCAAATGGCGCTTGAAGATATGGCTATTTTTTCTTCGTTCCAGGATTCTGTTGTCCTCTATCCGAGTGATGCAACATCTACCTATCAGCTTGTCGGCCTTATGGCAAAGTATGTAGGTCCGATGTATATACGGACAACCCGTCCCAAAACACCAGTTTTATATGATTCAAAAGAAGACTTCGTTGTCGGAGGGAGTAAGGTCCTTCGTACGTCAGGAGAGGATGTCGTAACAATTGTTGCTGCTGGAATTACCGTCTTTGAAGCCCTGAAAGCGTATGAAACGCTTCTTACAGAGGGAATCCATATTCGAGTGATTGACGCATACAGCGTCAAGCCGATTGACGGCGAAACACTTGAAAAAGCAGCTCGGGACACAAAGGGAAGATTTATCGTTGTTGAAGATCATTCTTTTTTTGGAGGGTTGGGAGACGCGGTATTAAATGTGTTCGCCCAAAAAAGTGATGTGCACATAACAAAATTGGCTGTTACAAAACTTTCGCGTTCAGGAACCTCTGAAGAACTTCTTTCGTATCATGAAATTTCAAGCGAACATATTATCAAGGCTGTCCGAGCGTGTTTGGACAAGGAGGAAGCATGAAACTTTTTATTGATTCGGGTGATCCCCGCGAGATCCGCGAGGCTCATGAATGGGGAATCATCGACGGAGTGACGACAAATCCGTCACTTGCCGGTCAGACAGGACGACCGTACAAAGACGTTATCCTCGAGATTCTTTCTATCATCAATGGACCCGTCAGTCTACAAGTCGTCTCCGACCGATTAGATCAAATGATTGAACAGGGGAAAAAACTTGCCGGATTACACGAAAACGTTGTTGTCAAAGTTCCTGCGACGAAAGAAGGAATTCAGGCAGGACAAGCGCTTTTGAAAGAAGGAATAAAAGTAAATGTCACGCTTGTTTTCTCGGTAAATCAGGCACTTCTTGCAGGCAAAATTGGTGTGACCTATTGTTCCCCGTTTGTCGGACGCATTGATGATATTGGTCAGGACGGAAACCAGGTGATTGAAGAAATCCGCCAGGTGTACGATACATACCAATTCGAGACGAAGATTTTGTACGCTTCGGTCAGACACCCGAAACATGTCAGAGAAGCCGCTCTTTTAGGTTGTGACATTGCAACGGTTCCCTACGGCGTTTTGGAAAAACTGTATCAGCATTCTTTAACGACTCAAGGGTTAAAGAAGTTTCTTGATGATTGGTTTGGTGCAGGATTACGGCTTCCCTGGGAAGAAAAGTAAAACATCCTACAAAACGGTGTCAAGCAGTTTTTCAAGATCAGCGAATGATCCGACGACATAGGTTGGTTTCTTCGAGTCAAACTCCCGTTCCTCAATCCAGGCTGTTCGGAAAAGCACGCTGTCGATACCAGCGGCATTTGCCGCTTGAATATCCTCTTCCAGAGAGTCTCCGACAAAAAGTGAGTCTTCCTTTGTCACTGATAAGAACGCTAGTGCCTGAAAAATGGTTGCTGGATGCGGTTTCTCACGGCCGGCGTGTTCGCTCGTGACTAACACATCAATGTACGAATGGAACCCGAGTATGTGTAATTTTTTCATCTGGATATCAACCGAAAGATTGGTGACAACACCGATTTTTGTTCCGTGTTCCTTGAGCCGTTTCAGAAGTTTCTCTGCTCCATCGAACGCTTTCATATGGTCAAAGAAGGCTGTCCAGTACATCGTCGTCAGTTCGTAAATAAATGGCAGATGGATTTTCCGTTTTAGTTTCCAGAGCATGCGCTCAAAAAATAACGATCGGCTATGTGCGGCAGTCGTTCCGGAGTATTCTGAAATAATTTCCTGTCGTGAGTGGGCAAAAAGAAGTTGAAACGCTTGTGGTGATAGCTTTTTCTCAGATTGTAAAAAACGTTTTTCCGCCGATTTTAAGGCCTCTTCGTGCGCTTTGCTGTAGTCGTAGAGCGTATCGTCAAGGTCAAAAAGCAGGCAGGTCTTCATCCTTCAATCATATATCAGAGTAATCTTGCCTGCAAATATAGAGTAATTGACAAGAGAAAAGAAATCTCAGTACACTGCTTCAAAGGGAGGATTCTATGTTTTGTGATTTAACAGGAAAAATTGCGGTCATCACGGGAGCTTCAAGCGGTATTGGAGAAGCAACTTCGTACGAGCTTTCGAAACTTGGCGCTTCGGTTGTCATTGCTGCAAGAAGGAAAGAAAAACTTGATGCAATTGCAACTGCTCTTACTTCCCAAGGAGGAAAAGTATTATCGGTTGCAACTGATGTGGGAAAGAAAGAAGAAGTGGACAATCTTATTTCTCAGGCCGTTGCGACATTCGGCAAGATTGATATTTTAGTAAACAATGCAGGTATTGCTCACTTTGTGCCGTTTCTCGAGATGACCGAGGCGCAATGGGATGAAACGCTTGATATTAACTTAAAAGGGTATTTCCTTACAGCACAGGCCTGCGTCCGTGAGATGAAAAAGAATTCATACGGACGTATTGTCAATGTTGCATCAATTGCCATGGGCGGTGTCGGGATCGGTTTTCCGGCAATTGCCCATTACTGTGCCTCAAAAGGAGGAATTGTTGCATTTTCTGAAGCATTGGCAGTGGAACTTGCACCGTTCGGGATCCTCGTCAATGCGATTGCACCGGGTGTTATCGAAACGGAGATGACTCAGGGTTTATTGTCTGACGAGAAATCAAAAGAAGGACTTTTTGCCCGGATTCCGTTAAAACGCGCAGGCAAATCACAAGAGATAGCCCATTCAATAGCGTTTCTTTCCTCAGATGAAGCCAGTTACGTCACTGGTGCAACGCTTATTGTTGACGGCGGATATTTAGCGGGTTGAACTATTTCTTGAGGTACTTTTTCCCTTTGAGTTTTTCAGGAAGAAGTTCGTCGGCCGTGTATTTATCGTAACCTTTTCCATAACCCAACTCTTTCATAAGATCTGTCGGGGCATTCCTTAGATTCAAAGGAATCGGAAGATTTCCGAATGTTTTGACGTCACTTAACGCCTCGAAATAGGCATTATAGGAGGATCTGTCTTTTGACGTTTTTGCAAGGTAGGACGTACAGTGGGCTAGATTGATCTGGCATTCGGGAAGACCGACGCGTTCACAGGCCTGGAATGTGGCAACAGCAAGAAGAAGTGCCTTAGGATCGCTTAATCCGACATCTTCTGAGGCAAAAATGACGCAGCGTCTTGCAATAAACAAAGGGTCTTCCCCTGCCTGAATCATCCGTCCGAGATAATACAACGCAGCATCGGCGTTACTCGCCCGCATACTTTTTATGAAGGCTGAAATTGTATTGTAGTGTTCCTCGCCTTTTTTGTCGTACATGAGGTGTTCTTTTTGGAGCGCTTGCTTTATGTCATCTTCTGTTATCAAGATTTTCTTCCCGTTATGTCTCCTT
>DATDVM010000086.1:0-11598 GCA_035290005.1 Patescibacteria group bacterium
ATACAATACGGAAAAGCGATGTGGCCGTTTCTTTTAGGAATCACTTTTCTCATCGGCTCCGTTCTCTACGTTCTTTTTTCTGGATGGAAGTCTCTCTCACCCGAAGAAAAGAAAGCGCTCTATCCATTCCTCACAGGTCTCGCAATCTTTTACGTTTTTAATATGATCTTCAACATTTCCCTGCCAATTTTCTTCAAGATAACACGTTTCTATTTCCTGGGAGACTATACGACTGTCGTTTTAACAGCGATGGTGGCATACTCCATCGTGCGGCATAAATTCCTGGGAGTCAAAGTCGTATTATCAGCCTTCCTCATTAGTACCATCGGCCTTCTTCTTGTTATCGATACGTTTTTACTGAGTACCACATTCTGGGAACAACTTTTCAAAGGGTTCATTTTTGTAGTCTTTCTTCTTATCTCCTTCCTTTTGATAAAAACGCTCAATACTGAAAGTAAGCAGAAAGAGGAGTTGGAACGTCTTATCAAAGAATTGGAAGAAAAAGAAAAACGTATGGTCTTTTTAACAGAAATGAACGACATAAAAACTTCCTTTCTTTCCCTCATTTCTCACCACCTGCGAACACCTCTCACGCCACTCATCGGGTATATGGAAGCGTTGAAGTCCGATCGGTCCATCCCATCCGGTACGAAATCTGCTCTAGAGGGAATGGATGAGAGTGTCACAAAACTTCGTAAACTCTTTGAAAAGATCATCCACATAGCGTCACTTCAAACAGACGATGAACCCCTTCACTTCACGTCTTTAGATTTCACCCAACTTATACATCGAGTTGCCAACGAACGGATAGTGGCTTTAACCAGGGAGAAAGGACTGCGTCTTTCTCTCCCCAATCTCACGACATCATGTATTATCGAAGCTGACGAGAAACTTCTCGAAGAAGCACTGTTCAACATTCTGGAAAATGCTGTACAATTTACTGACAAAGGGGAAATCACACTCACTATTCAGGAGAATAAATCAAAGACCTGTCTTTCTGTCCAAGATACAGGGAAAGGGATGGCAGAAACGTACCAAAAACAACTTTTCACCCTGTTTGCTCGTCCCAAAGATACAGTTTTCCAGTTTGATCAAAAGGGAGTAGGGCTGGGACTGTATGTATCAAAGCTTATTCTTGAAAAACATCACGGCACAATAGAGATTCAATCTCAACTAGGCAAAGGTACTACGTGCACGATTTGTCTCCCACTCACTCAAAAATAGGTTGTAGGAAAGGAGGTGAAGGAACATGATTACCTTAGAACAAGCAAAGAAAGCAGTTGCAGTCGCAGAGGAAAAGGCGAAGGGTTTCGGAGTTCCAGTTTCCACTGCAGTTGTGGATGAATACGGAGTACTTGTAGCTTTCAGCAAAATGGATGGGGCTCTTGTTGTTAGCCCTGAATTTGCGTTTCGAAAAGCATACACGTCAGCAACCCTACAGATGCCAAGTGGCACTGTCGCAGAGTACGCGTATGAGGGAAAACCGTACTTCAGTGTCAATACCGCTTTTAAAGGAAAATACCTCCTTATTGCAGGAGGAGTACCTGTCCAGCAAGGCGGAAAAGTCGTCGGTGCCGTTGGAGTCGGAGGATCAAAGAACGTTTCAGAGGATTTGGAATGTGCAAAAGCAGCGGCAGCCGTCTTATCAATGTAAACAAGAGATTTGCAAAATGTCTATAAAACATCCTTTCTCAAAAAAAGAGGGGGGATGTTTTATTATGTCGGCTGCAAATCGAATATCCCGAACTTTAATGTGGGGAGAATCTTATTATTACGATGACAGACGAAGAAAAGAAACAGATCTTCCTCAGAACAAAGGTAATCGCTGTTGTAGGACTTTCTGATCATTCGGAAAGACCCAGCCATGCTGTCGCTTCTTACCTCATGTCAGAAGGATTTGTCGTTATTCCAGTCAATCCGACCATAGAACATGTTCTCGGTCAAAAATCTTACCCGAATCTTACTTCTATCCCTAAAAACATCCGCATCGACATTATTGATATCTTTCGAAAGTCAGAAGATGTTTTTCCTCACATACAGGAAGCAATCCTAAGGAAAGATGCTCATTCAATCTGGATGCAGGAAGGAGTCATAGATAAGAAAGCGGCATCCCTCGCTAAACGCCATGGCCTACAGGTTGTCATGGATACCTGTATCATGAAAGAGCATAAGAGACTTCGTATTTCTTAGAGGACTTTGTATCGCCAGGAAACCGTTTCACCTTCCTGGACTTCTCTTTGCGACGGACCGACCTCTGCCGAGACCTCATTCACGAAATAAAGCCAATAGGAATTTTGTTCTTTGCTGTTTTGTACCCCATCAATCTCTTCAACAAACATTCCCATCTCAGCCCCATAATCTGTTGCCTGAAGAGAGAATCCATGCCGCTCGCTTGCCTTTTTCAACAAATCATATACTGTTGTCTTTTGAGGAACAGACATGTCATATGAACGCGCTTGACCTTCCCCTTTTTCGAGCTTAAGTGTGACGTGTATTTCTTTTGCTACGTCTTCTTTTTGTGTCGCCGTACCTGCAACCGACTCTTCCTCAATCGGGGTTTTACCCAAAAAGTTCTCAACAGTTTGCCTGACTTGTTGTTGAGAAGAAAGAAGAAAAACTCCCGCAAAAAGAAAAACGAGGACAAAAAGAAAATACCTCGTTACAATTTGTTGAAAAAACGAAAACGGTGATTTTTGATTCATGAAACCTCCTTGTCTCACAAAAAAGCCTTCTCGAGCAAGAAGGCATATATATGTTTGTTCCTTTGCTCGAAGGAATATAGGAAAATCAGAAAAACCTTCGACCCGACTCTGACGGTTGCGGCACAGCGTCTGAGTTTCACAGACTTCGGAGTTTCTCTTTGTACGTACACACTACTCATTCCTGACAACCTTGTCAAGAAGAATACTTCTCTAAAGTCAAAATTTGTTAAGATAGAGGTACTGGACATCCCATGGAAGAAAACCAACAATTTCTTCTTGATATATCAACCCATCGGGGAAGAGTAAAAATACTGCTCTTCATACTTACTTTAGTTGAGCTCCTTCTGACGCTTACTGTTCCCCTCCCGGTCTTTACTCTACGTAAAAGTGAACTTGTTATCTCACTTTGTATCAGTCTTTTGTATCAGTTTGTGTTTTGGAAGGTGCTCGCCCCACGCCTGAAACATCCATGGGCGATGCTTGCCGGAGCCATACCCCTTGTTATTCTTTTCGCTTCGGTTGCTTATTTTTCCGAAGGTCTTCTTATGGCAACAGCTCTTGTCCTTCCGATTACAACAATCGTTGCCTATCAGACACCCCAGGTTCTTACACTTACCATCGTACAATTGACCACTATTACGTCTCTCTTTTTTCTTGACGTCGCAAGACACCCAATCAATGAAATTGAACTACGGAGTACCGTTCTTCTCTATCTAGCGGTTCTTATTACCGGCTTTATCGCCGCAATGACAAGTTTTGAAATCGCCGAGAAAGAAGAACGGATGGTTCATCTTGAGGAAATGAATCGAATTAAAAATACCTTTTTATCCCTCGTCTCGCATCACTTACGAACTCCTCTTACTATTCTGACAGGATATACGGAAACCGTGGAACAAACGAAAGAAAGCCTCCCGGAAACCGTTCGTGCTTCTTTAAAAACCCTGTCTTCTCAGACCAAGAAATTGGGAAACCTTGTTGAAAATATTTTACGGATCACGGAGTTTCAGTCCGGAGAAAAACGTCTTTCTTTGCAGCACATTTCCGTCTTTAATGTGATTCAAAACGTCTCTGAACGTAAGAGAAAAAATGCAGAAAAAAAAGGCCTCACGGTGATTACACCGAGTGAATCATCAAAAGAAATGACTGTCCCTGCAGATCCAAAGCAACTTGGAATAATCATAGAAAATCTTATCGATAATGCAATCAAATTCACTGAAAAGGGGACTATTACAATCCAACTGGAAAAACGGGCACATGGGGTTCTCCTCTCCGTGACAGACACAGGGAAGGGAATTCCACACGCCTTCCAAAAGGAACTATTTACGCTCTTTTCAAGACCGGGAGACGTTTTTCAATACGATGAACAAGGCGTCGGTCTCGGACTTTTTATGACCAAACTCATCGTGGATGCACACCACGGAACAATTTGGACGGAAGATAACAAGCCCCAGGGAACAAAGTTTTGTGTCTTTCTTCCCGATTTTTCCTGACACTTTCGTTCTTTTTTATATAAAAAGTTGATCCTTTTTTACTTTTTGAAAAAAGAAAAGTGATTCAAAGTAGCCTTCTTTTTTACCACCAGTTTCGTTCCAGCCTCAGGAAAGTATTCTTATGCAGATAAATTATACGTATATTATGAGTCAAAATTTGAAAAAAGTTTCATAATTTGATATAAAAAAAGCGGTGCCCAGAGAGCACCGCTTGGTAAGCAAGGGAGGCAAGAAAATATTTTTTGCCTCCTTTTTCCTTACTTCTTTTTCTTCTTTGCCATCTAAAATCACCTCCTTTCGACAAAAAAAGCCCTCACTACAACGAGAGCCAAGATATAAAAAACTCTTCCTTTTTCATCACTCCTTTATACCTTGTTACTGTATCGGGTCTATACAAAAAGTCAATATATCAAACTGTGTCATATTGCCAAAAATTGAAGCTATTTTTGTGGGAGTGACAAAACGTAAGTTCGAAATTTTATCCAAAGAGGTTCCTGTGAAAGATATGGTTTCGTTTGTGACAGGAAATATGCATATTTCCGACGAAGTCTTATCTTTGCTGTCTTAGATGCACGATGAAAATATCGACTGTTATCAAAGATATCTGCTGTTTCAACAAGAAACGCATCTCTTCCTATCTTTTTTGCTCGAGACATCTGCTCTTTATACCTTCTCACGTAACCCGTAACGTTAGTGTCGAAACTCACCGACGAGACAATATCTGCTATATGTTTTCCAAACATAGCCTGGATCTCTTTAGGAGTTACGCTCATGTCTTCAATCACATCATGCAAAAATCCTGAAACGACAACATCTTCTTTGTATCCTGCTTGATGGAGCATCATTCCGACTCGAATACTATGGAGGAGTACGGGTTTCTTATTTACGGATTTATGATAGTGGGATGATAGGAAGAGAATCGCCTTCTCAAAAATATCTTTTTTAGCGATATTTCTCATTTCCTACAAGCTGAATTCTTTCACGAGACTTTTTTCTGTCTCCCTAAGAAGAACAGCCTTCACCTCAACGTATTGCTCGATTCCTGATCCTTTAAGTTTCTTCTTTAACAGTTCATCAACCTGAAACACACCGGCGGAGTTGTTCATGGAAATCGTTATCTGAATCGGCTTTTTAACACCTTCTTCTATTTCTATATTCTCAATCGCTGCAGCGGAGACAGAATGGATATCAACCTTTCCTGCCTCATACGGAATTCGGGATCTCCCCTTGCTCATATCAAGAGCGTCTGCGACCCGTACGATTCCCGCTTCAATCGTAAGAGGATTCCCACCGCTTCTATGGCTGATGATAGCGTGGAGGACTTCACTTGTCACAATGACCCTTTCACTCGTCGGCATGAACGCTAGTGTCTCCCGAAGAATTGTATTGGAAAGAATAAGGCTGAATTCTTCATGTCCGTCCCGTTCGATGGACATACCGAAGTCATGGAACAAACTGGCGAGAAAAATCACCACCTCGGCATAATCTGAAGATAACCCGAAATTCTTCGTAATGGACATCTCTACCTTGTTGCTTTTCAGAATTCTGCATAACCGAAGTGCAATATTGGAAACAATCTGAAAATGGACTGGCCCGTGGTCAGTCATTCCAAGTCGGTCAATCGCATTGACATTCATGACCTTCCACAGCGTCTGGACTTCTTCATTCGTATTTATAAGCTCTACTATCTTTTCCAATAACGCATTTTCAGCTGTGGGAATATGAATGAGGGGCCTTTTTATCGAGGCTACTGGTTTTGACATAAGGGAGTATTGTACCACGTTCTTTTCTTTTAGGAAAACCTGACATGACGAAAGAAGCACGATATATTACAATAGAAAAGATATGAACTGGATACTCTATGCTTTTCTTTCCGCACTCTTTGCTGCGCTTACTGCAATCCTCGCAAAAGTCGGAGTGAAAGATGTCAATTCAAATCTCGCGACAGCCGTACGAACGGTAGTCATCCTCCTTTTCGCCTGGGGAATCGTCTTCTTTCAACAGATTCACAGGCAGTTGACGCATATCTCTCGCTTCTCATTGATATTTCTTATCCTTTCCGGCATAACTACCGGACTTTCATGGCTTTTCTATTTCCGCGCGTTACAGATCGGAGAGGCTTCGAAAGTCGTTCCGATAGATAAACTCAGCCTTGTCCTGACTATTATCCTCGCCGTGGTACTTTTAAAGGAAAAACTCACCGTTCCTGTTCTTCTTGGAAGCATTCTGATGACCGCCGGGGCAATTCTTATAAGTTTCTCGAAGTAGTGTCAGCGAATATTCTTATACATCAACACGTGATCGTCAAAACGGTTTCGATACCGCACACCTTTGGGAAGTCGTCCGTATTCAATAAATCCGAATTTCCTGTATAACGATAAGGCTCGTACATTTTGGCCGAAGACACTTAAGGTAAGAATTTTTAGTTTTGGAAGTGCCCTTTTCGCCTCCGAAAGAACTACTTTCATTAGAAGTGTTCCTAACCTTTGTCCACGCGCATTTCGGTGTAACGAAATACCGAGTCCGCCGATATGTGAGTCAACCTTGTTTTTCATACTCACTTCTGAAATACCAACGAGCATATCATCCAAGAAGAGAAGAAGTTGCACGGCAGTGCCGGCTTTGATCTTAGCAAGTTGATCGCGAAGATACACTTTTTCCTCTTCAAGTGTCTTCTGTTCTCCTTGTGCCGTGATAAATGTTTTTTCCTTTGAAAGAATATTTATATACTCCATCATCATTTCGGCATCCGTCCTCTTCGGATACCGCATGAGAAGTTTTTTGCCATCTTCTGTTGTCTTTGTGTAGACCACCTGACCTGTCTTCATGGAGCAATTGTATCAAATAGCTTGATCGCCTTTTCCTTGTGACCTGTATTGCGCCGTCTTTACTCCGTACACGTACAACCTGTAATAGAGGGAATCGTCATGAGGAAGTGTGACAATATTGCCATCTTCCTTTATTTCATACTGAAACTCACGGCGGGAAAGTATCGATAATATTTTCTTAAGATTATTGTATCTATTTGCAGGATTTCCGTGAAATTCAAGAACAATGGCTCGTACATGGTCAAGTTTTTTTTCTATCTCTCGTAAGACGCGCTCTTCGTATCCTTCAATATCCATCTTCAGAAGATCAACTCGTCCTGTAATATAGGAAGAAAGTGTTACAGCAGGAACTTGAATCTTCATGCACAATGCGGAATCATACCATTTCCCCTTCACTGCAGAATCTGCGGCTGACCAGGGGTGTGTCGCATCACGACTGACATAAAAGTCAAGTACTCCCCTCTTTGGTGCAAGTGCAGCTTTTACTAACGAAACGTTTGTGACGTAATTATTCTTCATGTTGCGTTCTAATATCTGATAGGTCTTGGGATTCGGTTCAAATGCAATAATGTGCGCCTCAGGATAACGCTTTCTAAAATACAGGACACTCAGTCCTATGTTTGCTCCGCAGTCAATAATGAGAGGTGGGGAAAGTAAGGAAGGAAATTCGTAAACTTTTTGGATAAAAATATCCCGATAGAGAAACTCAAACTCTTCTTTATTCAGATAAGAGAAAGTAAGACCCTCACGGGCGATTGTTGAGACGCGCACAATTCATTATATCAAAGGATTCTTCTTACTCTGTCAACCCTAAAATATGAAGAAGGGAAAAAATCGCAATAATTGCCCACACAATGTTCAGTATGACAAGGGGATACGCTCGTCTTTCAAGCGAAAATACAAAAATCCCTATCGCACCCGAAAGATTAAGAAATATATAAAGGAAATCGTCCTGAGTGACGAAGCGAAAACTCAAAAGCGTATATGCCCCGAGGACTGCTAACGTTCCATACCAACCGACAAAAGATATCGTACTTTTTCCCCTCAGAACTTCCTTTCTTGCTCTTAAGTCAAAAAACAGCTAGAATGAAAACGAAGGAGGTCTCTATGACAGGATACGTGACTGATATTGAAAAAGCAACTGAACAGAACAACTTGTTCCGTCAGGTTCTTTATACTGCTCCGCATAGCCAACTGGTCATTATGAGTCTTGACCCGGGAGAAGAAATCGGAGAAGAGACACATGCGCATGTTGATCAGTTTATCCGCGTCGAATCGGGTGAAGGGAGAGCGGTTCTCGACGGCGAAGAATACCACTTAGCTAATGGCTCAGCTGTCGTTATTCCTGCGGGAACGAAACATAACATTATTAACACATCAAACAGAGATCATCTGAAATTGTACACACTCTACTCGCCGGCTGAACATAAAGACGGGACGATTCACAAAACGAAAGAAGAAGCACTCGCAGACGAGAAAGATCACGCCTGAAAAATCTTAGATGTCCTCTGTGTGTCGTGTCTAAGGAGTAACAGCCTTTTGGGCATTTATCCTTCCCTTAGACCAGTACTTTCCGGTTCCAGTAATCTTATCAGCTGTAGATTCTATTCTATTCCTGACTGCCGAAGCCGAAGTCCCGTAGGGAGTTGACCAAACCAATGCCGCGACCGCCGAAGTCATCGGCGTTGCCATTGAAGTACCGGACGCATAATCATAATTGAGCGAACGTCCATACTCGCTGTGGATATAGTTATCGTGGTTTGGAAATGTCGAATAAATATTCTCGCCCGGTGCTGCAACGTCTACCCATTTACTTCCATAGCTTGAGAAATATGCTTTTTGGTCTTTATTATTCGTTGCTGCGACAGCAATGGCATTCGTATATGCTGCCGGGTACGTCTTGGATTGGTTGGATGAATTTCCTGCAGCAGCGACAACAACAACCCCATAATTCCAAGCGTATTTCACTGCGTTTTCAAGTGTTCGGGAAGAAGCTGAACCTCCCAAGCTCATATTAATGACCTTGGCTCCATTGTCCGTTGCCCAGGTAATCCCATTCGCGATCCAGGAATACGCACCTGAGCCGCTGTCATTTAGTACTTTTCCGCTAATGAGCTCGCAGTTCGGACATCCACCGGCAACACCAATTCCATTATTCGTCGATGCAGCTACTATTACCGCCACATGCGTTCCATGACCGTAGAGGTCATCAACCGTCGGCGAATTCGTAAAATTCTCATCTAACACAACTTTTGAAGAAATATCCTCATGATCCTGGTCGATTCCTGTATCTAAAATCGCGACCCGCACTCCTCCGAGTGTCGTATCCCATGACTCGGGCGCATCAATATCTGAATCTGTTTTTCCTGTACTCGTGACTACGACTTGACCGATGTTATTCAGTCCCCACTGTTTTGGAAATTCCGGATCATTCGGTTCGAAAAGTGCATACGCAATAGAATCAACTTCAGCGTATTCAACAGATGGGTTTCGAGAAAGGGAGGAAACGATCGATTCTTCTCTCCCGGGTGGAACATTCAATACAAGAACTCCAAGTTTATCAAGTTTTTTTGCAACCTTCGCGTCGTGTTTCTTTAACTCTTGATCAATCTCTGGTTCTCCAACTGACTCCAAAAATCTCACGATAACATGTCCTGGAACTTTTTCTTCTTTTCTCTCTTTTTCTTTACTGAAGGACGGATATGCGGTAAGAAGCGGCAAAAGTACAAGAAGTAAGACCACGAATATATATTTTCTCATCGATAACCCCCTTTTATGTATGGACGAATTGTATCAAATATCTCTTTCTGCGTCCAGCACTGTAGACTTCGATCTATCCCGAAAGAACTCGCGATAGATACGCTGTAAAATTCTCACTCTCTTTTTCGTAAATTCGAAGGACACGTTTACGAAGTGATGAAGGCAACGAATACGACGAGTGGACGCTGAAATATTCTTTCAGAAGTTTTTCTTTTTTCTTTTCCGCCTCTTCAAGATACAACGTCACAAATTCATCCATCAATGCTCCTTTTACACCATTCTTGTATGCAAGGTAAAACGCGAGAAGTTGCTCATCACGGCCCAAGCCGCTCCCTCCGTACGCACTGTCACTTCCTCCGTGGTCAAAAAGCGGATACAATTTTTTCTTTTCCGTGTCTAACATATGGTTACTGTAAAAACCGACCCTGTGAGGATTGATCCCAAGCGCTCGGAAAAAGATGTACACACGGGCGCATTTCTCACATTTTCCGCACCAACGGCTTCTTTTCGCTTCTTCATCTTCAGAGAAACAGGACATTTGGAATTTTCCGAGTTCGGGATACCGATGATGCAAAAGATAGAGAATAAACATTTCGTGAATCGGCTCAACAAGACTTCCGATATGAGTGTTGATGAAAAACAGTTTCGGAATATCTTGAAGAAGTTGCATCACCCCGACACTCTGTTCAAACACCGGATTCACATAAAACCCTTCCTCGTCCTTTCTGTAGAAATTGCAACTTTGTTCGTTTCCCAAGAACAGGTATTTTGCATGAGAGGAAAAAAAGTACGGGAGCAATATAAAGACATACTGAGAAAGAATGATATCCCATCCCCAGTAGAGGTCTTTAGCCTGTCGTAATTTTCCGATCGAAAGTGGAAAGAATTCTATTTCTGTTCCAATTTTTTCATAGAATCTCTCAGCCAGTCGTTTTTTATGTGCGTTCTCATAGACGCTTTGCGGTTCTCTCATAAAAAACGGCACGACTTTTACCCCCAACTCTTCCAGTAATCCATAGGTGAGAAGACTTTCTTTCCCAAAAGAAAAAAGAAGAAGTGCCCGTTCTTTTAAATTTTTCTTGATCCGTTTTCCGGAGTACGTGTAGTTAAGAGCTTTGAATTGGGTTTTAAAGTTATAGTTATAGAATCGTTTCAGAAGATCTGATGTGTGGGCTTGGTGTTCGTCAAAAATATTCATCGGAATTGAATAGAGAAGTATTTTAAAAAACGTCGGCTCAATCAGAGAATGGGAGTGGTGATAGACCAAAAAACTGTCCTCGATAAAAGGTAGATGCCAGGTCGAAATATAGGCTAGGTTATCTGCAAATACTTTATGAAGCGACTTAGGGAATTGTTTCCAGACTCTTCGGGGATAATCAATTTTATACTTTTTCCCTTTTATTTTTATCTCAACACCAGAGGCTATAAGTTTACGGAAAACATGAATCTCATTTTGCATCGTTTTATTATACACATTTTTTTCCATCTTTCTCTTTGTCACTTTGAACTGATATCATTCATACACAGATGAAACATCTATCAAACAAGGAACAAAATCTTATTGTCGTACAGGGTGTTTCGACTTTTGCCGCATCATTAGCCGGTATTTTTGTGACGCTCTTTTTCTTCCAATATTCAGATGTCAAAACCACACTCCTTTATCATGCAATCGTTTTTCTCACGCTTCTTTTCTGGA
Organism: Patescibacteria group bacterium; assembly: GCA_035290005.1. GTDB lineage: Bacteria > Patescibacteriota > Microgenomatia > DATDVM01 > DATDVM01 > DATDVM01. The sequence continues at coordinate 11,477 of DATDVM010000086.1, forward strand.
ACATCATGTCAGGTGTGACATTAAGATTCCTTTCATCCGGAGCTCTTGTAAAAATTGGTTTGACCTCGGCAGCTCTTTATTACTTTCTTTTGTTCCTTTTTCAGGAAAAAGCAATTGCTTTT
>DATDVM010000087.1:0-3181 GCA_035290005.1 Patescibacteria group bacterium
TGTTCCCAACTCCGCAGGGCGACCTCCTCTTCGCGTTTGATGTGAATCTGGTCACGGGCGAAGTGGAATCCATTCTCCACGAAGGTCAATTACTTCCATTTCCGATGCCCTTGGACAAGTTTGTGTCGTGGTTGCAGGAAGCGAGGAACTCTCTGATTCCGGCGGAGGTGGAGAAATAATATTGGGAACCATATTCACTGAAGCGCGGAAATCAAAAAACCCTTTTCATATAAGCGCGGATCTTTTTATCCTGAGCGAAGCCGAAGGACGACCTGTGGTATTAGGGAAAACCCAAAAAACCCTTTTCACATAAGCGCGGATCTTCGATCCGCGGGTATTGATTCAAGATTCTTTTAAAAGAACCCCAAAAGGGGGTTGCAGCAAGGAACAGACAAAAGTATCGTACCTCGGCTACGGAAAGCATTTTCGTTATCTTCACATCATGGGCGATTAGCTCAGTTGGTTAGAGCGCGACACTGATAATGTCGAGGTCGGCTGTTCAAGTCAGCCATCGCCCACCATTCATGACAACTTGTTCAGTCCGTTGTAGTAAAACTGCAAATTCAGGTTTTGCAGTGTATTTAAAGACCTTTCCATCTTTCATGACGAGTTCAGAAAAGATAAGCTTCGTTAGTTTGTGCCTTTCGTTGTCAGTCGCCTTTCCGTAGAGAGATGCTGCTTCTTTTATGAGTTCAGAAAATGCCAAGACGTAATCGAGCATATCTGCCTCGGTTTCACTGCATCCCTGTTGTTTGCTTTCGAGTTCTGCAAGTTTATCTGTAATAGCCACGGTCTCCGCTTTCCATTCCGCTGGCGTCATTACTTCCTGTCGTAGAAGTGTGATCTTATTATCTCTGAGGTAGCTAATATCACTGAGAATGCGCTTCCTCTCACGATGCAGGTCTTCCACCTCCTTGTTGCGCTGGGCTGTAACCTTCTTCAAACCCGATTCCATGCCGTCTTCGATTTCTACCAATTCTTCATCTGTGAAATGAATTTTTCTTATGATCTCGCCAACGGCACCAACGATATGATCCTCCCTCAGATTCAGCACTGAGTTATCGCACCCTTCTTTGCACTTCAGCTGATAGTAGACTTCTCCGGTCCTTTTTGAACGGTACGGCGAATAGCTGCGTCCGCACGTACAGGACACCATTTTGCGATAAGAATAGAACTCCTTATCGATCGTGTAATACGATCGACGATTCTTTTTGAGCATCTCTTGGACTTTGTAGAAAAGGATCGTATCTGGTCTACCTTGTTCATCAATAAGAAGTGCAGGATGGATGCCCTCACGTTCTTCACCTTTGATGAATGTCTTACCAATAAAGAAGGGGTTATGCAGCATGGACTCGATGGCACCTTTTCCTATTAGTTGCTCTACCTTCTCCATCTGCTCAAGTTCTAATCCTTGCATCATCTGTTCCTTCGTTCTTGTTCTCCGTTGCGGTTTGTGTGTAAGACCCTGCTTTGCTGCCCACTTCGCAAGCTGCGTCATACTCCATTCTCCCGTTGCGTACTGCTCAAAAATCCTCCGAACTATGGGAGCACGGACTGGATCAATGGCCTTTTTATCGGCACCTAAATCCAAGTAGCCTGTAGGAGTTTTGTGAGGAAACTTACCCTCTTCACGCATCTTTAAGCTCGACTTACGCACTGCTTCCGATGTCTTATCGCTCCAGTATTGGGCAACCGTACTATCAATGTTTCTATGGAGCTTGCCTGCACTGCTTTTGTGGTCATAATCAGCCTCCACAAACAAGATCCTAATATGCTTATTGTCGATGAGGTCTTTGATGATGATGTCGTCATTGGGATTACGAGAGATGCGATCCCAACACATGACGATGATCCCCTCGTACTGTTTTTGAACGAGCAGCGAAATCATTTGCATGAATTTCGGGCGTTCGATTTGATATTCGACGAGCCCTGCACCACTGACGGTAATGGGTGAGGACTTCCAGCCGGAGTGCCTCTCGTAAATGATGCCGTTCGTCATAAGCCCTGCAATTGATTCTTTTGCGATAGAAAGTTTGTGATCTTTCGCATAACGCATACATTGCTTCTCTTGGTTCTCAAGAGTGTTTTTTTGATTCTGGGCGTCGTCCGTTGAGCGTCTGGTGTAGATGAGAAACATGGAGGGTTAGCGAGGAGAATACTTACGAATGCTTTCAATTAAAGAATCAATAAAGCGAAGGAGATCTTCTCTCGCAGCTTTGATTGCAACGTTCGATTGTAGATACAGATTCAATTCTTCTTCCAAAAACTTCAAATCGTTTATTACAGCAGTTTTCTTCTTCCCATTTCCAGTTTTTACCCACTTCCTTATTCCTTCAATCTGGGATTTCATAAGCTCTAGTCTACTTTTCTCAATGAAAATGCGTTTTGAAGATTCATATGTATGCTCACTCAAAAGTTTCGATGTTTCCACTGCCTCCTGCGCTAGGTCCAATAATGCGTAAGGCCCGATGTTTTGCTTTTTGCAATAAGCGAAATATGCTTGAGGGTTTTTTGAAAAATCTACATCGAAGGGCAGCATCCTTTTATCATCTATTTTTTCGTACAAAGTCATTTTATCAGGATAGATGTTTGCTACTTGATTCCAACCCCGCCTTTCGATTCTCCTGTCTTGGATTACTACCCATGCGGTCCTCTCGCCTCCTCTGAATTCGATTTCCCGTTCCTCAAAAACATTTTTGTATATTTCTGTATATTTCTGAATTAACTTCTTCGATTGTTCCGAAACTCTGATTCCAGACGTCACGTCAGACCAAACATGAAATATTTTTGAGGCGACCGTTTCTTCCTTTTTTCTTCTAATTCTTTCCCGCTTCTCCTCTATAGATAGTTGCCGATCTTTAGCCAATATTGATCTGCACCATTTTCTATCTTCTGAATTATCGAATAGCAGGAAAGCTAAAATTCTGGCCTTTTCTGGTGGAACGGTGGTTTCACCGCAGATATAGCGGTGAGCAGTCTTAAAAGGAACATCAAGTTTATCTCCGAGGCTTCGGAGCGTCAGTCCCTTTCCTTTGTATGCCGTCCGAAGTCGTTGTTCTACTGACAATTCTGTGTCATTGGAAATGAGTGACACAACTGTAGTCGCACTGTATATTTTCGTCAAATGATTTCGCATTTCAGACAAATTCGGCAATCACGGGGGATGACTTTGCACTGGCTT
>DATDVM010000088.1:0-6008 GCA_035290005.1 Patescibacteria group bacterium
GAATATCGGGCTCGTTACGTACATGACTCTCTACGCCCGGGTTAATGAGTTCGGATTTTTAGAGGCACCTTACAGGAAAGTGGTAAAGGATGCAAAGACTCAGAAAATGCGAGTGACTGATGAAATTGTGTACCTGGCCGCTGATGACGAGGAGACCCACTACATCACGCTTGCAGATTTATCTATTGATGATGAGGGGTACATACAGGCAGAGCGTGTCCCTATTAGATATCAGGGTGAGTTTTTAGAAGCAGCGGTGGCACAGGTTGAGTATATAGACGTTGTTCCCCGACAGATTGTGGGAACGTCAGCTTCTCTTATACCTTTTGTCCATCATGACGAAACAGGACGTGCGTTAATGGGCACACATATGCAATGTCAGGCTGTTCCTCTTTTGAAGCCGTCAGCCCCTATTGTTGGGACTGGTATGGAGAGCGCAGTTGCTGAGGCTATGGGAAGGGTTGTAAGATCCGAGTTTGAAGGAAAAGTGATATTTGCCGATGCGACGAAAGTGACGGTAAAAGGAAGAAAAAAGGGTCAAGAAAAAACTTTTCCGATTCAGAAATTTCTTCGAAGCGCCCAAAGTACCTGCTATAGCCAAAAGCCAACTGTATCAGTAGATCAGCAGGTGAAAAAAGGCGATGTCATTATCGATGGTCCTGCTTCAGATCAGGGAGAAATCGCACTCGGACAAAACATCCTTATTGCATACATGAGCTATGAAGGACTAGGGTATGAGGATGCTGTTGTTGTCTCTGACAGAATGGTAAGAGAAGATATTCTTTCCTCGATTCATATTGAGGAACATGAAGCATCAGTTGTTGATACGAAATTAGGACCGGAAGAAACAACACGAGATATTCCGAATGTTGGAGAAGAAGCTCTCCGAAATCTCGATGAGGATGGTATCGTTGTTGTTGGCGCGGAAGTTGAGCCGAACGACATTCTGGTAGGAAAGATTGCTCCTAAGGGAGAAACTGAGCTTACAGCTGAAGAACGGTTACTGCGTGCTATTTTTGGAGAGCAAGCTCGAGAGGTACGTGATACCAGTTTACGAATGCCCCACGGAGAAAGAGGAACGGTCATTGATGTTCGAATCTTAAGTCGTGAAGAAGGGGATGAGTTGGAAGCTGGCACTTTAAAACTTATAAAGGTAAGAGTTGCCCAACTTCGTAAGATTCGAGTGGGAGATAAGTTGGCTGGACGGCATGGAAACAAGGGTGTTATTTCACGAATTATACATGCAGCAGATATGCCATATCTTACGGATGGTACTCCGGTTGACATTATTATTTCGCCTTTATCAGTTCTTGCTCGTATGAACCTTGGACAACTATTGGAAGCACATTTAGGCCGTGCAGCACAGAAACTCGGTATTAAAGTTGCCGTTCCGGTTTTTGAAAAGATAAACGAGGAGAGGATTGTCGAGCAGCTAGAAAAAACAGGTCTTCCATTAGATGGAAAAGACGTGCTGTACAACGGATTTACAGGAAAACCGTATAACCGTCCCGTCGTTGTGGGAACAGCGTATATATTGAAATTAATCCATATGGTTGAAGATAAAACCCACGCCAGATCTACCGGACCCTACTCTCTCGTCACGCAACAACCACTTGGCGGAAAAGCCCAAATGGGAGGTCAGCGGTTAGGAGAGATGGAGGTGTGGGTACTGGAAGCACATCGAGCTGCTCACGCACTTCAGGAAATGTTGACGATTAAATCAGATGATGTAGTAGGGAGAGCAAAAGCTTTTGAAGCAATTGTCAAGGGAATGGATATTCCTGAAGCAAAGATACCAGAAGGTTTCAAGGTTTTGATTAAAGAGTTGAACAGTCTTTCATTAGATGTTGAGCCTGTGGAACCGAAGATTCAGGAAATTGAGGAAGGCGTTGAACAGGTGGTAAAAGAAGAGAAAACTCTGGAACAGGGAGAGAAACTTGCTGAAGCAGCAGGTTCCCAGGTAGTAGCGGTTGAAGAAGAGATACAAGCTGAAAAAAGCCCGATGGAAATCGAAGAAGCCGGAAATGGAAAAAAAGAAGAAGAGAAAGCTGAACCAGCGAAAGAGGAGACAAAGGAAGAATAAATATGGCTAAAATCAGTGAACTTCTTGATTTTGATGGATTAAAAATAAAATTAGCGTCTCCAGAGAAGATGTTGGAATGGTCTCATGGTGAAGTAACAAAGCCGGAAACCATTAACTATCGAACGTTGAAACCAGAAAAAGATGGTCTCTTTGATGAGAGGATTTTTGGTCCAGTAAAAGACTGGGAATGTTATTGTGGTAAATATAAAAGGATTCGACACCGCGGAATTGTCTGTGACAAATGTGGTGTCGAGGTAACACAATCACGCGTTCGGCGTGAGCGCATGGGCCACATCAAACTTGCTTCCCCTGTGGCCCATGTCTGGTTTTTTAAGGGTGCGCCGAGTAAATTATCACTTCTTCTTGATATTTCTTCCCGCCATTTAGAGTCGGTCATTTATTTCGCGAAGTACTTGATTACAGCTGTCGATAAAGAGAAACAAGCGGAAGTTATTAAAACCCTTCAACAAAAACTTGACGAAAAGAAAAAGAGCCTGAAGGAAATCTACGATCAGAAGGAAAAAGATCTGCAAAAAACGCTCAACGAGGGGAAAAAGAGTCTTTCAAAAAAGGTGAAAGAGAAAGAAGGAAGAGAGCTCGCCGTTGAGGAAATCGAGTTGAAACACAAGCAAAGATTAATGATCGTGAAAGACGAGTTCCTTTCTGAACAAGACCGTGCGGATGAGGTGTTTAAAGCCATAGAAACGCTTGTGAAGGGAGCGAGACCACTCAGTCTTCTTTCTGAGGAAGAATTTTTTAAATTGTCAGAGTACGACGCAACATCGTTTTTGACCTTGGAAATGGGAGCTCAAGCGATTGTGAAAGTGTTGCAACAGCTCGATGTTGACAAGATAGCGGCAACGCTTCGTGAAGAAGTTCAGAGTGCAAAAGGACAGAAATATATTAAAGCCACAAAACGTCTGCGAATTGCAGAAAGTTTACGGAAGGCAGAAATTAGGCCAGAATGGATGGTACTTTCGGTTCTTCCTGTTATACCTCCGGATTTGCGACCAATGGTGCAGCTTTCGGGTGGAAGGTTTGCAACAAGCGACCTAAACGATTTGTATAGAAGAGTAATCAATAGGAATAATCGTCTGAAACACCTTATGGATCTTGGCGCTCCAGAGGTCATCTTACGAAATGAAAAAAGGATGCTTCAGGAAGCTGTTGATGCGCTTATCGATTCAGTGCAGCGTATGGGAGTTCGCCGTCGCGGCAGAGAACTTCGTTCTCTTTCAGACATGCTCAAGGGAAAACAAGGACGCTTCAGACAGAATCTTCTCGGAAAACGAGTAGACTATTCTGGACGTTCAGTCATTGTTGTTGGCCCTCACCTCAAACTTGATCAATGCGGTCTTCCGAAAGAGATGGCTCTTGAGATGTTTCGACCGTTTGTCTTAAGAGAGCTTATCATGCGGGGATTTGCTCCGAATATCAAATCAGCAAAAGGGCTTCTGGAACGGCGTACAGAAGAAGTCTGGGATATCCTAGAGGCGATTACAGAAAAACACCCAATCCTTTTAAACAGAGCTCCTACGCTTCATAAACTCGGTTTTCAGGGATTTTATCCGGTTTTAATCGAGGGAAGCGCAATTCAAATTCATCCGTGCGTCTGCGCGGGATACAATGCTGACTTTGACGGTGATCAAATGGCAATTCATATCCCACTGTCCAAGGCAGCTCAGAAAGAAACAGAAGAGTCCATGATGTCGGTAAAGAATTTGTTAAAACCGGCAGATGGAACGCCCGTTACTTTCCCAAATAAAGAAATGGCAATGGGAGTTTTTTACTTTACAAGTACAAACGAAAAGGATGAAACCCAAAGGGTATTCGCAAGCTTCGAAGAAGCAGTGACAGCTTGGCAGAATGATAAATTGGGAATGAGAACATTGATGACTGTTCGAACAAATGGAGCCCTGTTCGAAACAACTGTTGGTCGGATTCTTTTTAACACAATTCTTCCAGAACAACTCCGATTTATCAACAAAGCTGTTGATGCTAAGGGGGTAAAACTGCTTATTACTGAGTCCTATAAGAAAGTCGGTCGGGATGAAACGGTAAAACTGATTGATGATATAAAAACGTTCGGATTTGAAGGAGCAACAATATCGGGTCTTTCGGTCTCAGTGTTTGACAATAAGATTAGCGACAAGAAGACCGCAATTATTCATAAAGCAGATGAGCAAGTTGCCGATATTGAACGCAGTTTCCGTCGAGGTTTGATGACATTGGAAGAGAAAAAGAGGCTTTCAAATCAGGTCTGGATTGATACAACAGAGGAGCTTGCAAATAAGACGTGGGAAAACTTCGGTGAAACCAATTCGGTAAAGATGATTATCAGTTCGGGAGGAACTCGAGCGACTAGGGACCAAATTAAGCAGCTTGCGGGTATGAGAGGGTTGGTTGCCGATCCAACCGGACGAATTGTTGAACTTCCGACAAAATCTAATTTCAGAGAAGGATTAACTGTTTTTGAATACTTCACTACAGCGAGAGGTGCGAGGAAAGGTCTTGCAGATAAAGCACTCAAAACAGCTGATGCAGGATATTTAACACGTCGACTTGTTGATGTCTCTCACGACGTCCTTGTCAGAGAGGAAGATTGCGGAACCAAAGAGGGTGTTGAGATTATACAAGAGGATGTGAAGACAAGCTCTCTGGGGGATCGCATCTTAGGTCGTTTTACAGCCAGAAAAATTGTTGATGCAAAGACAAAGAAGGTGGTCGTCGAGGCGAACACAGAGATAACAGAAAACATTATATCGCTGGTAGAAAAAGCAGACGTGTCATCAGTGTGGTTACGTTCTCCTCTCACCTGTGAAACACGACATGGAATCTGTCAGCACTGTTACGGGTGGGATCTTTCCACAAGGGAGATTGTTTCATTCGGAACGCCTGTCGGAGTCATCGCTGCTCAATCGATCGGTGAGCCAGGAACACAGCTCACGATGAGAACGTTCCACTTAGGAGGAATTGTCGGACTAGATATTACGCAAGGTCTTCCGCGTGTAGAAGAAGTGTTTGAAGCACGAACCCCGAAGGTACTTGCTCCGATTTCCGAAATTGCAGGAAAAGTATCGTTAGAGGAAATTCCAGAAGGATTTAAGGTAAAAGTGAAAGGTGTTGGTGTCAAACCGGCGGAAGAAAGAGAATACTTCGTCCCTGCTACTGCTGAACTTCTTGTAGAGGAGGGGCAACTTATCGTCGCCGCTAGTCCCCTGGCAACAGGGCATCTTGATATCAAAGAGTTGTTGCGGGTGAAAGGACTTCGTGCATCACAAACATATGTTGTGAGAGAAGTCCAGAAAGTCTATGAAACTCAGGGGATCTCGATTTCTGATAAACACGTAGAAGTTATTGTTCGTAAAATGAGCGACAAAGTACGCATCGAAAGTCCGGGTGACACAAGTCTCCTTCCGGGGGAGCTTATTGAAAAAACGAGATTTGAAGAAGAAAATGAAAAGATACTTGCCGAAGGTGGTCAGCCTGCAGTTGCGCAAGTGACGATACTCGGTATTACCCGTGCAGCGTTATACACAGAATCTTGGCTTTCTGCCGCTTCCTTCCAGGAGACAACGTCAGTCTTGACAAATGCTGCTCTGGAGGGGAAAGTCGATCGATTGCTGGGACTCAAAGAAAATGTTATAATTGGGCGGTTAATTCCAACTGAATCAGAAAGAGCACATTTGGAATAGAAGGGGGAGGAGAGATTCCCTCTTTTTTGTGGAGAAGGAAAATGGCAACGATTCGTCAACTTATCCGAAAGGGTAGGAAAAAAATTAATAAGAAGATAAAAGCAGTTGCGCTGCGAAAGACCTTTAATGCAAAAGATCAGCGCATGTTGATTCTTCCGAATCCGCAAAAGCGCGGTGTGGTCACCGTGGTAAAGACGATGACTCCCAAAAAACCGAACTCAGCCTTGCGA
>DATDVM010000089.1:0-3734 GCA_035290005.1 Patescibacteria group bacterium
ACGCTTTGCGCGATAAGGGCGCGACGCATTACGTCACGACAAAAGTGCATGAATTACGTGAGCCAGGAAATGGATTCGGCCAGTATATGTTGCAAAAATACGAGGTGATTGACTCGACTGATCAGTACATCATTTTTGATCTGACGAAAACAAAATGAACATTTTACTTGTTTCTCCATACATTCCGTTTCCTCCGATTACCGGCGGGAAAGTCAGGGTATTAAATTTTTTGCGGAATCTTTCCCGTAACAATAAGGTGACGCTGGTGTGTCTTCTCAAAACAAAGGAGGAGCTTCAAGACATATCTGAAATAGATAAGATTTGTTACCGCGTCATTCCGGTTATACGCAAGCCTGCCTGGTCTGTAAAAAATTTAATCTGGGCTCTTTTTTCCCGATACTCGTTTCTTACAATCGTGAATAATTTTTCCAAGGAAACAGAAGACGCTATCTTACAGGCCTATAATGAGGAAAAGCCGGATATCATTCATCTGGAAACCTTTTACATGGCCCAATCTTTTCTCGCCGTGAAACCGCATCTTCGCGTCCCATGCCTACTTTCAAAAGTTGATGTGGAAGCACAGGTGTACTTTCGGAATGCCAGGGTTTCACACAACCCTCTTTTGAAAGTGCTTGGGTACATTGACGCTCGTAAGATGCTGAACTATGAGATTGACGTCTGTCAATATTTCGAACATATTTCTGCTGCATCAAAGGTTGATGAGGATCTATTGAATAGAGAGATGAACAAAAGAGGACTCACAAAACCGATTGAGATTATTCCCAACGGAGTTGATACAACGCATTTTCAACCGGTGAAAAACGTTGGGAAGAAGGAAAAACCGACGATCCTTTTTATGGGAAATTTCAGGTATTTTGCCAACACCGATGCAGTGTTTTATTTTATCGAGGAAATCTATCCCCGTATTAAGAAAAAGATACCTGATGTTCGTTTTGTCGTTGTCGGACCGCGGCTTGTCGGTGGCATACAGAAGAATCTTTCAGGAGATGTGGGAACGCTGGCAAGGGAAGATATCACAGTCACAGGACTCGTTACAGAGGAGGAGAAGCTTTCCCTTCTTTCTTCTTCCTGGGTTACAGTTGCTCCAATTCGGATCGGTTCAGGGACAAAGCTGAAGATTTTAGAATCTATGTCCATGCAGCTTCCTGTGGTTGCGACTTCCGTCGGCATTGAAGGAATTGAGGCGAGGGAGGGAGAGGAAGTCTTTGTGAGGGATGACCCCAAGGTGTTTGCAGATGCCGTTATCACACTTCTCCAAGATGAAAAGAAACGGGAAGAGATGGGAAAAAGTGCACGTGTGCTTATGCAAAAAGAATACGATTGGGTTTCAATTACAGAAAAGTTAGAAAGACTGTATAAAAGGATGATTGAAAAATATGGCTGATATTTCTGTCGTCATTGTCAGTTTTAACACGAAAAAGGTTCTGACAGATTGTTTACTTTCGCTTAGAAAAACAAAAGATGTCGGTATAGAAGTTTTTGTTGTTGACAACGCTTCGTCTGACGGAACGGTCGAGTTGCTGCAGAAAGAGTTTCCCGAGGTGAAGCTAATAGACTTGCCTGATAATAAGGGGTTTGCAGCAGCAAACAATATTGCCCTGCGCCAGGTGGCCACAAGATATGTCGTCCTTTTAAACCCCGATACAGAAGTTATGCCGGAGACATTTTCGATCATGATGAATTATATGGGGAAATATCCACGGGTAGGGGTCAGTACGTGTCGTGTGGAATTGGCTTCCGGTGGGCTTGATAAAGACTGCAGGCGTTCTTTTCCCACTCCCTGGGTTGCGTTTACTCATTTCTCCGGCCTTTCCAAGCTTTTTCCGAAATCGAAACTCTTTGGGAAATACCAGATGACGTATCTTCCTGACACTGAGATACACGAAGTTGAATCTGTCGTCGGAGCCTTTATGTTTATACGACGAGAGGCGATGGATGAGGTGGGGTTTTTAGATGAAACATTTTTCTTTTATGGAGAAGATATTGACTGGTGTTATCGATTCAGGGAGAAAGGGTGGCTGGTTACCTATAATCCTTACACACGGATTATCCACTATAAAGGGTATTCTTCAGGCCTTAAAAAACATTCCAAACATCTTTCCACTGCGACGATCGAGTCAAAGAAGAAAGTGACGAAAGCCAGATTTGACGCGATGAAGATTTTTTATAAAAAACATTACCGTCATACGTATCCAAGTGTAGTGACCAGCCTTGTTTTACTTGCTGTTGATGTCAAACGTCTTGCTGCGCTTCTTTCGATAATGATGGAGGAGCGTAAAAAGTGAAGATCGGTATTGACGCGCGATTTTACGGTCCTCATGGAACAGGTCTTGGCCGCTACATTCAGAAGTTGATTGACTCCCTTGCGCACATAGACCAGAAAAATGACTATCTCATCTTCTTGCGGAAAAAATCCTACGAGAGTTTCACTCCGATTAATCCGCATTTTCGAAAGATCTTATGTGACATCCCGCATTATTCGTTACGTGAACAAGTACAAATGCCATATCTTTTGCAAAGGGAAAACTGCGATCTTTTTCATTTCGGACATTTTAATGTACCACTAATGTATCGGGGTCCTTTTGTCGTGACGATTCACGATATGATTAAACATGATTTTTCTGGACTGTCGGCTACGACCCGTGCGCCTTTGGTGTATGCGCTAAAGCACAAAGGATATCTGACGGTGTTTTCATCCGGAGTGAAGAGGGCAAGGAAGATTCTTGTTCCGAGCCTGTATGTAAAAACACAGCTTATCAAAAGGTTTTCTCTCACTGAAGATCTGATTGTGGTGACATATGAAGCAGGTGATCCCGATTCTTTTTCGATTCCGCAGGACGACAAAAAAGAAAATGAGCTTCTTACGCGGTATGACATAACGCCACCCTTCGTTATTTCTGTGGGAAATATGTATCCATATAAAAATCTGGAACGGTTGATTCTTGCCGTGAAAGCCGTGAGCAAGGAAACAAAGAGTAAGGTGCAGCTTGCGCTTGTCGGTGCACGAGACGTATTCCGCGACCGGTTGGAACAATATGCAAAAGAGAAAGACACTTCGGATCTTGTCCGTTTTTGTGGATTCGTTCCTGACAGCGACCTTGTTCATCTTTTTCATCGGGCTTCCTGTTATGTATTTCCTTCGTTATCGGAAGGGTTTGGAATACCTGCCATCGAGGCAATGAATGCTGGCCTTCCGGTTGTTTCTTCAAACGCAGCCGCTCTTCCTGAAGTTATTGGAGACGCTGCAGTATATTTTGATCCAACCTGTATCTCGGATATGTCGCAGGCAATCAAAAAAGTTGTGTTTGATACCAAAGAACAGGAAAGGTTAAAAACGCTTGGGAAAAAGAAAGCGGCGACTTATTCCTGGGAGAAAATGGCAAGAGAAACATTGAACGTCTATGAAACTAGCACTCGTGCATGATGATTTTATTCAATGGGGGGGCGCAGAACGCTTAGTTTCTGCGCTTCACGAAGTATTCCCTGATTCTCCGATTTTTACTTCTTTTTATGATGAAACTGTTATCAGACAGTCACCGCTTCGAAACGCTGATTTACGAGTTTCCTTCATGCAGAAACTCCCATTAAAAAAGAAGATTTACAGATGGTATGCGCCTCTTTTCCCTGTTGCCTTTGAACTTTTTGACCTAACAGAATTTGATGTCGTGGTTTCTTCCAGTACCCGTTTTGCCCATGGAGTTTTAACAAAACCC
>DATDVM010000090.1:0-2168 GCA_035290005.1 Patescibacteria group bacterium
TGTCTATACCGACACTGATTTAGTCCTTTTGTATGAAAACTTCGATGATGCGACAGATGCACTCCTCACAGGTAAGGCAGACGCAATTTTTACCGACTTGACCAACGCAAAGGGTACTGTTGACGAACATAAGGACTTAAAAATCGCTAGTGATCCGTTTACCTCGGAGTTCTATGGCGTTGTCTTTCGAAAAGGAGAAACTGATCTGGTGCAAAGAGTTAATGAAGTCCTAAACCTTCTGAGGCAGCGAGGGGTTGAGGTATTTCTGAAGCAAAAATGGTTAGAATGAATGAAGCTCAGCATCCGGAACAAACTCCTCCTTAGTTTCACGCTCGTTCTCCTTGTTTCATATTTTATTCAAGCACTGGGATTCCGAGTTACTGAGAACTCCCTCAAAACCCAAACCAGTAAACTCCATCTTGAAAAAGCCCAAAGTGCGGCTGCTGAAATTGATGCGTTTCTTACGAAAAACGAAACGGATCTCCTTGGTATCGCTACAAACTTTCGCGAAGAAAGCCAATCAGATTACGCCCAGGTCAATCTGATTATCTCGTATGTGTTACAGCAGAACGAATTCTTTAAAAAAATCACTGTCCTTACCTTGAGCGGGAGAGAACTTATTAAAGTCGACCGTTTTGGTCAAACTCCTGATGATAATCTCGAATTTGAAATTCAAACCAGTCCGTTCCAACAAGCCTTGTCAGGAAGTACTGGAATTTCAAAAGTGTATTTTGCCGAAGCCACATCTATCCCACAAATCGATATGTTCTCACCAGTGTTTTCTACCCAAGGAAAAGTAATCGCTGTCGTAAAAGGACAAATTACTCTTGGAAGACTGTGGGACCTCATCGCTCAAGTGAAAGTTGGAGAGACAGGATTTGCATATATTGTCGATGATGAAGGAAGAGTCATCGCTCACCCAAGCCTTGAATTGGTTCTCAGGGCACCAAACTTTTCTGATAGGAAAATCGTTTCTTCTCTCCTTCAGGGAACCCAAGCGTCCCTTTCAAGAGAAGAGTTTGTATACATAAATGAAGATCATCTTCAGGTTTTTTCAAACGGAGTACGCATTCCCCAAGTGGGCTGGGCGGTTCTCGTTGAGCAACCAACAACACAAGCATTTGCTCAACTGAATACCTTGCAAAATTTGTTCTACACGACGCTCCTGGGGTCATTTCTCCTTCTCCTCCTCGTTTCTTTATTCTTAAGCGAAAGCTTCACACGGCCAATCAGAGTACTCGAGCATGCAACTGACCAACTCAAACAGGGACAATTTGATACGAACGCTCAAATCCATACCGGGGATGAAATCGAAGAACTCGCAAACTCATTTAATATCATGGCCCAAAGACTCAAAGTCACAATCGACAAATTAGAACACGCTTTAAGACAAGAAGAACAGTTGTCAGCTGGACTCGAGAGAGAGAAAGAACAAAGGGAGACTCTGTTACAGTCGTTAACGGACGGAGTGTTTGCTGTCGATACCAAGTACAGGATCCTTCTTTTCAATAAAGCTGCAGAATCTATTACTGGATTTTCTTCAAAAGATGTTATCGGGAAACACGCTGATGAAGTTCTTCGATTTACGAGAAGCGGAAAAAGGGTCTCCATCCTCGAATATAAAAATCAGCGTGAACAAAAAGAAGAAGACAAACGCCACAGTGAGGTTCTGATCCAAACCCCAGACAAAGGAAATGTGTATCTTTCATTACTCAGCTCTCCCGTGACGTTTGAAGGGCCTGAAGAAACAGGATGGATCATTACGTTCCATGATGTCTCACAAGAAAGACAATTAGAGGAAATGAAGCTTGATTTCGTCTCAATGGCAGCACACGAGCTCAGAACCCCACTCACAATCATCTCGGGGTATATGTCTGTTTTTATGGAAGAAAATAAGAAGAAATTAACGAAAGATCAAAAGACGTTACTCAACCGCGTCATTATCGCCGCACAGCAACTATCTGCTCTTGTTGAAAACCTTCTCAACGTTTCCCAGATAGAGCGAGGATCATTAACCTTAAGTCTCCTGCCAATAGACTGGATCTCGACGGTGAAAAAAACGATAAGTGACCTTACAAACCGCACAGAAGATAAACACTTGGAGCTAACATTCTCTGAGCCTCAAAACCCTATTCCAAAAGTACGTGCGGATAAACTCCGTATTCTCG
>DATDVM010000091.1:0-2810 GCA_035290005.1 Patescibacteria group bacterium
GGTGTCTTCTTTTCCGAAGGTTGTTGAGGACTTTCGTATCTCTTTTTCATTCAGGACTACAAATCCTGTGGCTTTGAGGAAGTTCCTGGTCTGGTACAGGTTATATGAGGAGAAATACATGGGTTCTCCGAAGAATTCTTCCGTGGTTTCATGCCCGCCAACATTGGTAACAAGAAGGAAATACCCGCCAGGTTTGAGAGCAGCTTTAATTTCTTCAAATGCGGGAATGATGTCGCTATTCGGAAGGTGAATGAATGTATAAAAAGAGACAACTCCTTCAAATTCTTCCTCGAAAAGCATCTCAGTCACTGATTGCTCAATAAAGCGTCCTTGTGGCACATTCATCCGTGCATGTTCGATCATTGTCGAAGATATATCCACACCAGTGAGGTGGTAACCCTTTTGAACAAGCTCTTTTGCGACAGGAATTCCTGTCCCTGAACCGGCGTCTAGCACATGCGCACCGGCTGGGAGTTTCGCACAAAAAAGTTGAAAGATTTCCTTCAATTGTGGAACTTTGAAGTGGTCAACAAGATATTTCGCACCGATCTTGTTATATCCTTCTTTGACGACGTGGTGGTGCTGTTTTTGTTCCATAACGACTCTAGTATAAAGAATGCCTTAGTCTTTGACAACTACAGGCGTACCAAGTGAAGCCCATTCATACACATACTTTGCATCGTCGGGCTCGAAATTGATACATCCTAAACTTTTCCGCTTTCCGAATTCATTATGCCAATAGGCTCCATGAAGATATATTGCATACCCCCACCTCCCGTATGCGAACTTCATGTTATAAGGAACATGATAGAGCGGTGCATAGACTCCTGGAATCGACATGGTAGTCGTAGGACGTTTTTCCAGGATGGTATACGTCCCCTTTGGGGTTTCCCATCCGGAACGGCCGGAAGAAATGGGAATGGTTTGTATTGCGACACTATCCTCAAACAGCGTTGCTGTCTGATGATCGAGGGAAACCTCGACCTTTCTGTCCCAATCCGTATTGGCATACAAAGGCAAGGGGGATTCAGAAACGGGAGTTGTTTCTATACGGTCCATGCGCGCAAATATTTTCCCCAGTGGAATAAATGTGACTTCCTCAGGTGTAAGAACTTCAATTTTTCTATCTAATTCTTCTTTTTCGTAGATTCCGTCAGCAGATTCATCCACGGAAAGGAGTGCGTGTTCAAAAAGATAATACCTGTTTCCACTGGTTTCCGTGAGTACAGCTTTGGGTGTACCAAAAAACACGTCACGCCCGTTTTTCTGAAAAAAACGATACATAGCCGGGTGTTCCGGCAGACTGTCTTCCTGGAGCGGGATACTCGTGACCTCGTTCTTAAAAAATTGTGCGGGATGAGATAAAATAAGAGTGTCGACCCGACGAGGCTTCACACCTTGTTCATTCTTTTCAAGAATCATGTGTTCAAAGTACTGTATACTCTTTCCCGGTGCGGTATACACTTCAGAGATGGGGTTTCCGAGGAAACGTTCTCTTCGATGCATTCTCCAGTATTCGAAAAAAGCACCATAGAGGGAGTGACCGGTTTCTCCAATAAAAAATGCCTGTTTTTTCCTGATAAGGGTAGTGGGAAGTACTTCTTTCCTTTTTACATCAGTCTCAACTGTCGAAAGAGAGGATTTTTTATCCTCATTTTGGTAGAGCTGATGAAAATCGTTACGCAGAAGCGATAGATAGAGAGCGCTGCCTGTAAGAATTGCACACGTTCCGATTAGGAGAGTCTTCTTATCCTTTTCCATATGTCTATTTATATTTATGGTAATCAGTTCCGGTAATGGAATCGAACGTAAATCTTGGATGGTCCCATGCAACTGCGATTGCGGTCTCCAGCTTATCAAAAGAGAAGTTCTTATCATCGAAACGATTTATTTCTTTTCCTTCAATCTGAACTGCATCTGGGAAAATATCCAAATAGACACGTTCTTCACTGTCTCTTTTTTCAAGACCGATAAAAGTCGTTCCACGCGTTTTCCGTATTCTCGCGCGCAAGAAGGGTTCTCCATTTGTGTTCTGTTGCCCTTGCTTTACGAAAAGTGCTCCGAGCTTCGCCAACTTCTGGGGAAACAATTTATTCAAAAGTGGCCGGATTTCAAGCTCTTGAACTGGTTGAAAGTACTTGGTCGGTATAAAAAAGTATTGAATTTCCTGATCGTCTCTTTGACACAATTCTCCTTTTACTTTCGTGAGAACTTCGTCCGCATGAAAGCGTTCGCATGCCTCAATAACCTTCAGGAACTCGGCTAAAAGATCACTGTATCGGGATTCTGCCTCAGGATAGGAAACGGTCATAGTTTGTTTCTCCTTTGGTTTTTCGAGGTGTTCACGGATACTCATGCATTCCTCCCATCATGTCGCAACATTCCATATCTTGTTCTCTTGGAACCCAAATTTTTACTGATCCTTCTTTCGGAAATACTGATGTCGTACTAATTCCCTCTTGCTCCGCGACAAACCTTGCCATGGGAAAGACGACAACCTCTCCCGGCAGAATCCGTAAAGAATGAGGTGCTTGTCGGGCGGGGAGTAGGACAAGCCGAACGTTTTCAAAATATTGGGCAGTGCCGTCTTCGTCTTCAGTTGCATCACTTATGGGTTTTCCGCAAAAATCATCTCCCGCGTCTTTACAAAACCATTCCATGGATGGAAGAACTTGAGGCGATTCCTTCAGGTCAAAACCGACTTTTTCTGCGTATTCACGAACAAGGGGTGCGACATGCGTTCCCGACTCGTCTTGGTCAAGCCTAACCCGCTCAAAATACTGGACGGTTTTCCCATTCGAAACAAGTTG
>DATDVM010000092.1:0-5533 GCA_035290005.1 Patescibacteria group bacterium
AATGCATCAGTGTTTTAATGATCTGCAACTTCCGTGCCGTTGGGTTCCTGACCTCGGGGGATTATACGGATATCCGCTTTTTATTTTCTACGGACCCCTTCCGTATTATGTCGGTGAGCTGTTGTATCTTTTGTCCGGAAGCTTACTCCTTTCGGTGAAACTCTTATTTGCGATTTCTTTTTACGGTTCGATTATCGGTATGTTTCTTTTCGCAAAAGCATATTTCGGACCGAAAGGGGCAGCAATAGCTTCCTTCTTATACGCGTTTTTGCCGTACCGTGCTGTGGATTTATATGTGAGGGGAGCATTGGCGGAATTATGGGGTTTGATGTTCATTCCCTTTATCCTTTTTGCAATGAAAAAAACCGTTGATACACCGAAAGCAAGATATAAAGTCCTTCTCGCGTTTTCTCTTTTTGGTCTTCTGACATCGCACAACCTTTCGTCTGTCATGTTTTTGCCGATACTTGTCTCTTACGCGTTGTTTCTTCTGGTACGAGCGAAAAGGTGGAGATCAGTTTTTCGCATGGGTATAGGTGTCGTCGTGGGGTTTCTCTTGTCCGCATTTTATACAATTCCACAGATTTTTGAGAAAAGCCTCGTTCATGTCGAAACCACGACCATGGGATACTTCGGTTTTACAGAACATTTTAAAGGAATAAAAAAGCTCTTTTTTGACCGTTCATTTGGATATGGTGCTTCAGTACGGGAATACCCAGGCGGCCCTACTGATGATATGACGTTTCAGATTGGAATCGTTCATTGGATTGGGGCATGTATTGCTGGTGTTGTTGCACTCTTGCTTTGGAAGAAAGGCAAGAGGAAGCTTGCAATTCTTCTCATGCTTTTTGAGGCAGTTTTTCTTTTGTCTGTCTTTCTCATCCACCCCAGGTCAGTGTTTGTCTGGCAAGCATTGCCGTTTATGGCATATCTGCAGTTTCCGTGGAGATTTCTTCTTGTTGTCGGTTTTGTCACAAGCTTTCTTGGAGGAGGTATCACGCTTCTTTCTTCTTCCCGGAGGACGCAGATTCTTATGGTGATTGTTGTATATGTGTTATCTGCTCTTTTTTATTTCTCGTATTTTCAACCCAAAGAATACCTTCAGGTAAACGATGAATTCTATTTCAGTGCCCAGGAATGGGATAGACAAATAAAACGGTCCATCTTTGACTTTCTTCCCAAGTCAGCTGAAGCTCCTCCGGCAGAACTCGCGACGGTTCCGTACGAAATTCTTGACGGAGAGATGACAGTGAATGATTTTTCTAAGAACTCACGGGCAATCTCATTTACGACCGAGGGAACAGGAACAGTTCGTGTCAGCCAATATTACTATCCTGGCTGGATAGCGTCCCTTGATGGAAATAAAGAAGCAATAACATATAATAATCCGCTCGGACTCATGACTCTCGCAATACCCGAGGGGACACATCGTGTACACTTCTCGTTTGAGGAAACAACGGATAGGAGTATCTCGGATGCGTTGACGTTGGTAGGAATAATGGCTGTCATTTTCATCTTAGGTGGAAGAAAGGTGTTTCATGCAAGACGACATTGATATTAAGACGATAAAGAAGCGTGCTCTTCGGGGAGTAATGTCCCTTACGTTCCGACGTGTCGCTCTTCAAGTCATTAACTTTTTTTCGATCAATATTATTCTCGCGCGGTTTGTCTCTCCTGAGACGCTGGGAATCTTTAATATCGGTGCATCAATCATCGCCTTTTTTGCATTTTTTTCAGACATTGGACTTGCTGCGGCACTTATTCAAAAGAAAGAACGACCGTCTCAGGAACACCTGACAACGACATTCTCCATTCAACAGTTTCTTGTCGGGTGTATCACCGCAGCAATTTTTGTGTTTGCACCGAAATTTGCGTCTTTGTATGGACTAGATCAGTCCGGGATGTGGCTCATTCGTGCACTGGCAATCTCTTTTTTCCTCTCCTCGTTGAAGGTTATTCCGTCTGTCCTTTTAGAGCGCGAACTCAAATTCGATCTTCTCGTCATACCCGAAATTCTCGAAACGATCGCCTTTAATGGCCTACTTATTGGCTTTACCATGGCGGGTTACAATCTCTGGGCGTTCGTGATAGCCTCTCTGGTCCGCGGTCTTATCGGTACTGTCATTATGTACGGCCTTGCTCCCTGGAGAGTCGGTTTAGGCTTAAGCAGGGGAGTTGCAAAAGACCTTCTTTCCTTTGGCATTCCGTTCCAAATGAATAGTGTCCTTGCACTCCTGAAAGATCGGGTGGTTCCCTTATTTGTTGCAAAAGTGGTGGGTGCAAGCGCGATCGGATTTATCACCTGGGCTCAGGCTCTTGCGTTTTTACCTCTTGAAGTGATGAATATAGCTATCCGCATTATGTTTCCGACCTACGCCAGGTTGCAAGAGGATAAGGGACTTCTGACCAGAGCAGTAGAAAAGTCGTTATATTTAACAACGCTCTTTTTATATCCTATGCTTGCCGGGCTTATGGGCATCATGCCTGGTATCGTGTTGTATATTGTTCATTCAAAATGGCAGCCGGCTGTCCCTTCTTTTTACCTTTTTACACTTGCGGCGTTTTGGGGTGCAATCTCAACGACCTGTACGAATGCATTAAACGCCACCGGACACATCAAGGTGACGCTTCGGCTTATGGTGTTTTGGACCGTCATTACGTGGATTCTTACACCGATTCTTGTCGTATGGATGGGATTTATTGGTGTCGGTGTTACCTCGGCTATTATTTCATTTACCTCGATACTTACCGTCATTGAGATTAAAAAGATTATCCCGGTTCGTATCTTGCCGTCAATCGGAATGCAGGTCGCCTCCTCTGTCTTCATGGGAGGAACGATTTATATTCTGACAACGCGTTTCGTGCATTCAGCGGCCGGAGTCTTCTCCATGGTCGGTTTGGGTTTTCTGATCTACTTGGTATCAATCCTTTTTCTGGACGGAAAGAGAGTTGTTCGGGAAGTATCTTCCATTGTGAGGAGACATGAATAGTCTTGTTCTTTCTTTTTTCTTCTTTGTTCTTTTTTCCTTCGTGAGTTTTTTCCTGCCGGGGTATTTCATTCTTTTCGTGACAAAAGCATCTCTTTCATTCTTAGAACGATGTGTCCTCTCATTTGTGGCAGGGATACTGACTTTTACAGGGCTTTCATTTCTTCTCGGGAGCCTTGGGATACTTCAGGCACTCCCCATTATCCTTTTATCGTGTGCGATGCTTGGGACGCTGCTTCTTTTTCAATATCCGTTTCGTCTTGAATTTCGTAAGGCGCATATAGGATTCCTGCTTGTTCTCGGTATCGGGATAGCAGCACAGCTTATGACCGTTGTTAGAAGCGGTTCATATACACCGTGGGGACTTTCGTTTTGGGGCCCGAATTTCTACGACGGCATACTACATCTTTCCATTATCGGGGAGCTGCAAAAAAGCATTCCGCCTCAAAATCCTATTTTTGCAGGGTTTCCGTTTGCAAACTACCATTATTTTTCCGACCTTACTGTCGCGTCATTTGTCAGTCTCTGGCAATTTGATGTATTAGACGCGTTCTTTCGTTTTTTTCCTTTTCTTCTTTCAGCGCTCTATGGACTTTCCGTTTTTATTTTGGCCAGAAGAGTAACAAAGCATGAAGTTCCCGCACTTCTCGCCGTATTTCTTTCGTACCTCGGCGGTAGTTTCGGATACATTCCTTCACTCATTAAGGTCGGGGACTTCGGGGGAGAATCCATGTTCTGGTCAATGCAGTCGGCGTCATACTTGCTTAACCCACCTTTCGCGTTTTCAGTACTCTTCCTCCTCTGTGGAATCTTGTGTTACCTTGTCGCGACGAAAGACAAGAATTTCCCAATGGCTATACTTGCTAGTGTATTCTTTGGATTTTTGGTTGGTTTTAAGGTGTATGCTGCGGTTCTTGTATTACCCGTGCTTCTTTTTATGGCAGTATACGAGTATATTCGGGAGAAAAGTAACATATCACTATCAGTATTTGTGTGCAGTTTCCTTTTTTCTTTACCTCTTTTCCTTTCTTCCATCGATCCGAGTGTCCGCCTGTTGGAATTTCAACCTTTTTGGTTTCTCTATAACCTTCCTGTCCGAGACCACATGGGATGGTTCAAAGCTGAACAAGCGCTTTTTGCGTACCAGCATTCTGGAAATGTTCTGAAACTTTCTTTGTTACTTATGCTTCTCGGAACATTTTTCTTTATCGGAAACTTGGGAATGCGTATCTTTTTTGTTTTGGGACTTCGGAAATGGTTCAAAAGAATGCAGAAAGACGCAATACATGTGTTTCTTTTTGTTTTCTTTGTCTTTTCTGCAGCCGTCCCTCTCCTTTTTGTTCAAAAAGGAACACCGTGGAACACGATACAGTTTTTCTATTACTTCCTTCTCTTGGCGAATATCTTGGCTGCGGATGCGCTATGGGGAATACTCAGGAAAAGATCAAAAATAGTTCAGATACTAAGTATAAGCCTTTTTCTTCTTCTGTCATTTCCGACGACAATAGGGACTGTTTCACATTACAAATACGCGAAACCGCATGTCGTTCTTCCCGTATCAGAGGAAAGGGTTCTGACATTTTTAAAAGACAGTTCCGACGGAACTGTGCTAACGGCACCATATTCAACCACCTCGAACAGCAGTGACCCGCGTACGCTTTTTCAGGTTGGATCATCCTATGTCTCGGCTTTTTCCCAAAAACCTGTCTACCTCGAGGATGTGGAATCAAACCGTATTCAGGGAAGGCCGATTGAACCAAGGGAAAAACTAAGAGAGCTCATATTTTCGTCCCAGGACCCGAAGCTTGTTGCATTTCTTATTCACCAGACGCAGGCAAGCTATGTGTATTTGTACCCCGGAGCCTCGTTTGAGGCTGATGAAAAAGACCTTCCGATAGAGCTTCTGATCGAGGATCAAGGTGCACGCCTGTACAGGGTGATATAATTGTGGGAAAGAAAGGGTTGCTTTTTGAATAAGATTTCGGTTGTAATTAACACGCGCAACGAAGAGGAGAACCTTCCTCGGTGCCTTTCCTCCGTCTCTTTCGCAGATGAAATCGTTGTCGTTGACATGCAGTCAACAGATAAAACCGTAGAGATAGCCAAATCCCACGGTGCGAAGGTATATACCCATCAGGAAACCGGATACGTCGAACCGGCAAGAAATTTCGCGATAGAAAAAGCCCAACACCCGTGGGTTCTCATTGTAGATGCTGATGAGGAAATTCCGCCGGCGCTCCCCGGGAAGCTTCGGGAGATTGTTCTTAAAGACTCGATAACTCATGTCTTTCTGCCCAGAAAAAACATTATTTTCGGAAAATGGATGAAGCACACAGGTTGGTGGCCTGACTATAACATCCGTTTTTTCAAGAAAGGGAAGGTGACCTGGAGCGACGAAATTCATTCGGTTCCCCAGTCGTCAGGAAAGCAGATAACGCTTGAGGGTGAAGAGTTCGCGTTGATCCATCACCATTACACAAGTATTGACCAGTTTTTAACCCGGATGCAGACTTATACTTCAAAAGAAGCGGAAAAATTACTTTTTC
>DATDVM010000093.1:0-2791 GCA_035290005.1 Patescibacteria group bacterium
AAAAAGAGTATTGTTGCGCTTCCCGTGGCGCCACTTGAAACCGTTGAGAAGTTACGAAAAGTAGCGGATGAGGTGTATGTCCTGACGACACCTTCACACTTCCAGGCGGTTGGGCAGTTCTTCGAGCAGTGGGATGAAGTCACCGACAAAGAGGTGGTACAATTAATTTCGAAATGAAGCTTATAGTCGGCCTTGGGAATCCGGGAAAAACCTATACAGAAACACGTCACAATATCGGCAAAGAGGTCGTAAAGACTTCTTGTCCTTTAGCGTTTCATCGGGTTAAAAAACTTGAAGCGGAGATTGCGCGGGTTGACGACGTTGTCTATGCATTGCCGGATACATATATGAATGAATCTGGTCGGTCAGTGCAACGCCTAAGATCCTGGTTTACTGTTTCCCCAGAAGACATCTGGGTTGTGCATGACGATCTTGACTTTCCATTCGGTCTGATCAAAATTCAGCAAGGAGGAGGAGCGGCGGGGCATAACGGAATCCTTTCTGTCATGAACGCGTTGGGGACAGATGAATTTGTCCGTTTCCGAATGGGAATTGGTAAGCCATCAAGAGTCCTTCCTGAGAAATATGTGTTGTCTCGTTTCTCACGGGATGAAAAAAAACAGATTCCAGAGATCAAAGAGCGGTTTAAACGGATGATAGACGAGGCATTGCGTCAAGGAGTACCCTCCGCGATGAGCCTGTATAATAGGCGAATCTATGAAGAGCATTAGAGAAATTCTTCTCGATAGAACACCAAAACAGGAAAAGTACATCAGTCAGGAATTTCAGGACTATGGATATAGGTTGGCAGAATCGCTTCGAGACGTACGGCACAAGGCATTGTACATAAAGCTCGCAAAAGAGATACCACGATTTCTTTTAGAAGAGGCAAGAGTATTTGCGATTGACTATCCACGAGCGCAGCATAAAGGGAAGATTTTTATGTGGAAGCTGACGCAACTAAAAAAAGAGCATAAAAAGAAGCAGAGTAAGAAATGAAGAGTCCATTTTTTCAACTCGTCTACGCCTGCGTTCGTTTTATCCCCAAAGGGAAAGTTGCAACGTATGGCCAGATCGCGACTTTCCTTGGAAATCCCCACTCAGCTCGTGTTGTTGGCTGGGCATTACACGGGAACACGTCTCTCTCGGTCCCGTGCCACAGGGTAGTATCAA
The DNA here is from genome assembly GCA_035290005.1 of Patescibacteria group bacterium. Lineage (GTDB taxonomy): Bacteria > Patescibacteriota > Microgenomatia > DATDVM01 > DATDVM01 > DATDVM01. The sequence continues at coordinate 1,174 of DATDVM010000093.1, forward strand.
AAGACGGAAGAATTGCACCCTCGTACGCTTTTGGTGGAAAAGACGAACAAAAGAAACGTTTACTGAAAGAAGGAGTCACTTTTCTTGATCATGAACACGTAGACCTTCAGAAATCACAGGTTCGTTCTGAAGTCTTTTTTAAAAAGACCATGAAGAGGTAAAGATATGATACGACGATGCGAGATGATTTTGACAGGGCATGTTCAGGGAGTAGGTTTGCGAGCAGCGACCCAAAGGAGAGCTCATGCCGCGGGTCTCACAGGTTGGGTAATGAATAAAAAGGACGGATCTGTTTTTGTTGTTGTAGAAGGAGAACTTCCGTCCATTGTGCAACTGTCTCGATGGTTTGAACAGGGTTTTGGGAAAGGACTTTCGATTTTTGTCCAAAAGAAGTGGGGCGAACCCAAAGAAGAGTTTCAGGATTTTTCCATTCGCTTTGAGGAGGAGATGTGAAGGAGAAACAAAAAGACCACATCATGCCTGTTCTGATACGATGGGCCTTTCATCCGATTCTCCTTCTCGGTCTCTATATGGGCACGGTTTTTTTCCGGTCTAGCCTTACGCTCTCAGAACGCCTTTTGTTGATTCCGTATGTTGCATTTCTTCTGGTGATGCTCGTCATTTTGCTCATTCTTCAATCAAGGAAAGGAAAAGATGTTCTTTTAACACAGACCGATGTGAGCAGGCCATTTCTTTTTTTTCTTGAACTGTGTCTCTTTTTACTTTTATGTCTTGTTTTGTACCTAGATCAAGATCCGACAAGAGTCCAGTATGTATTGGGATTTTTCATTTTGTGTCTTTTTCTCACCGGTCTTGAATTTTTTCTCGAGATGAGCGTGCCCGTAGCGTTCTATACTGCATGGGCGCTTGCATTTTCAATATGGGATAAAAGAGTTGCCGTGGGGCTTCTTCTTGGACTTTTCGTCCTCGGGTACGCAGAGCGTATTCATGCAAAGAGATCATTTCTTACCCTCTTTCTGTCCTCCCTCTTGGCTTTTTTTGTCATATTGGGTACGATAGAACTATGAAGCGATTGTCAAAAGAACACATCCTTTTTAAGAAAGTTGGAATGTATCTTATTGTGACTTCGTTTTATTTAGCAACGATAGCCTTTGCAAAGGGGTCGTTCGGGACGACCCTTTTTCTGGGAGGAGTGATTGGGGCGGTTTTATTAGAAATTGAGAATCCACTTTCCCGGATCGTAGAACAACCAAAGGACAGACCGCTTTTTCATAATGTCTTTTTTCAGCTTGTCGTTTTGACGATGGCGTTTTATACGCTCCTCCTTTCGGAGAGTGATTTCAGTTTTGGTCTCATCATGGGTCTACTGCTTCACCTCCTTTTGGACAATATCAACGATTACTTCGATGAGGAACGTTTTTTGCGGTGGTTTTGGATCACAAGAGACGGCACGAGCCGGTTCACGCAGAGAATTTACTTTACCGTCATGCTCTTTTTGTTTTTGTATTTCTCTGTGATGTTTGTGACGAGGTAATTTGCGAAAAGGAGTAGGTTTTTGGTACAATAGCGCTACCTTTCTTAGGAGGTACTTAAAAATGGAACTTCTTCGAAAAACAGGTGTTGCAGTGGTTATTGTTGTGATTACACTGCTTTTCGG
>DATDVM010000094.1:0-2716 GCA_035290005.1 Patescibacteria group bacterium
CCTTTATGTGTCTCTCCCCAAACATGCACTTTCTTACCGACATAGAGATCGAGATCAACACTAGCAGATGAAAGATAGACGGTCAAAATCGGATTATTATCTCTTAATAACACATGCGATCCCTCTTTATATTCACCATCCTCGTTTCGCTGCAGAATGCCTTCAGCTTCATTCTGGAACGTACTCTTGTCAGTAAGTCCAACAACATCGCCCTTTTTCGTTGCAACTTCCTCGACAGTTTTATGTTCTACCTGCGGCTTTTGGGTACTCGCTACATACCATCCTGACGTAAGGCCGAAAATAACCACAAATACAATCACTATCCAAAACGGAACTTTTTTTTTCTGAGGCGTTTTCGGAGGCTCGAACGGATGGGTAAAGTTTTCCTGATTTTTTATTTCTGGTTTTTCTTGATCTGGACTGTCTTGCATGCTTCCCCCTTGATCTTCATTCTACCACACTAAAAATTTTGAATTCAATTTCTATTTCTGTGACTTTGTTAGAAACTGAAGCTCTGCTTCAATAAACTCCTGAATTTCACCATCTAAAACTGCTTGGGTGTTACCTGTTTCGTACGCGGTTCTCAAATCTTTTACCATATGGTACGGGTGAAGAACATAGGAACGGATTTGATTACCCCAACCGGCGATTTTGTGCTCACCTTTCAAGGATGTCTTTTTTTGTTCCACTTCCTTTTGTTTTATATCCCACAGTTTTGCGTAAAGCATTTTCATCGCATTTTCTCTATTTTGAGCCTGAGACCGTTCACTTTGACAGGTCACCGTCAAACCGGTTGGAATATGTCTGATCCTAACCGCGGTTGAAACTTTGTTCACATTCTGACCCCCATGACCTGACGATCGAAATGCTTCAAAGGCAATATCATCCGGGCGAAGAGAAATATCCACAGTTTCGTCAATGACAGGAAGTACTTCAACGAGTGCAAATGATGTTTGACGAAGGCTATCCGCGTTAAACGGAGACTGCCTAACCAACCGATGCGTTCCTGCTTCCCCTTTTAAATATCCGTACGCATATTCTCCCGAGACTTGAATGGTCGCACTTTTCACTCCTGCTTCTTCTCCAGCAACCGAGTCAAGAATTTGGGCATCAAACTGTTGTTTTTCGGCGTAGCGGAGATACATCCGAAGAAGCATTTCTGCCCAGTCCATTGCCTCCGTTCCCCCCTGACCAGCGTGGACGGATAAAAGCGCATCCGACTCGTCATACTGACCAGATAAGTAATATGTCACCCTTAATTCCTTGACTTCTTTCGAAAGAGCCGCAACTTCTTTCTCCAGGTCACGTTGGATTTTATACTGCTCGTTTATTCCTTCTTTTTCAGCAAGATCAACCAGACTTAACGCTTCAGTGATGCGTTTTGTCAATTCCTCAGTCCGTGTAACATCTCTTTGCAGAGATGAAAGTTTACGCATTACTTTCTGTGCATGAAAAGGATCATCCCACAAATTCTGTTTGACTGATTCTGCCTCAAGAAGGCGAATTTCCTTCTTTCGTTCATCCGGGGGAAAAACAGTAAGAGATTCCGTCAAGATATTCTCAAGTTCTTGAAGACGGGAGCGAAGTTCTTGCATACGTACGAATTATATCAGATTTCAAGATAACTACGGGCTGAAATCGCGTGGATGGATCGAACTCTGATACGCCACCCCTCAGGGAAACCGCTGACTTAAAGTCCGCGGAGGATGTTGTAGCATCCGAAAGACGACTTAGCGAAGAGGAAGGGAGAAAGAGAAGACTGAACCTCTCCCCTCAGTTGATTCTGCCCAAATACGACCGTGGTGAGCCTCCATAATGAGCTTTGCAATATAGAGACCAAGTCCTGTTCCCTTAACCACCTTCTCAGTCCTTTTGAGACGAACAAACCGCTGGAATAATTTGTCCACATCACTCATTTTAATTCCGTAGCCTGTATCTTTCACCGAAACGATCACCTCTTCTGTGTCATCCCGCTTCTCGATATTGACGGTTACTGATCCTTTTTCCGTGTACTTAACCGCATTACTTACCAAGTTATTCAACACTTCACGGATTTTCTCAGGATCAAAAACAGTCCTCGGAAGCATTCCGATCGGATGATCAAAGGTCAGAGTTATCCCCTTCTGATGAGCCGCGGTTTGGAAATTCTGGACAACCTGCTCAACGATGGCATCAATATGACCCGGTCGCGGATAGATCTCCATTTTATTCCTTTCGAATCGAAACACCACCAATAAATCTTCGACAAGATTAATGAGATCCTCAGCAGAAGAGGCGGCTCTCTCAATGAGTGACCTCACCCTGGGTTCAAGTACCTCTCCTTTTTCTTTCAAAATAATCGCGAGCGATCCTTTAATATTTGTCAGGGGGCTGCCGAGTTCATGCGAAGCCATGGCCAAAAGATCGTCCTTCGACTCAATGGAAGTAAGAAGCTGCCGCGAGAGTTTCACTCGATCATCTAGGAGTGCCCCCAAAATAGTGACTATAACCAACACAAGAAAAGCAAACAAAAAATTACGAACACTTCTACCGTGATCAAGCTCATCAATAAGGCTGTCCGTTTCCTTCAGAAGATAGGTAACTGAAAGGATTGCCTTCGGTGTATCACCCTGGATAAGAGGATATGTAAAGTATACTTTTCTTTCTTCTATCCTCTCTATCTTTCCTGTCTTATCTCCCTTAGCAACGTAATTATCGTATACAGTCACCGGTTCTT
>DATDVM010000095.1:0-6314 GCA_035290005.1 Patescibacteria group bacterium
ACTTTTTCGGCGAATTGAAACTTGACCAGAATGGCGTCTATTTCTTTTTTTTGTTCTTCGTTAAAGAGGTTACGTTGACTTGATGGCATTCCGCTCACTGCGCAGGCACCGATGGCAATAAGTTTTTTTGCCTTTTGGCGAATCTCGAGGAGCTGTTTCTTTTCTTTATCAGATGTAATAGCGCCTTCGACAAAGGCTACATCCATTTCGTCAATGACATTTTGTTTTTTAAGGAATTTAGCGTATCGGAAATCAATTAGCTCCTTCCATTCAAAGAAATACGTATTCATAAGTTCTATAAACATCATGGTTGAATCTTCGCAGCACGTAAAAGAAAACCAGCCAATACGTAGTTTCTTAGAAATCACGCTTTCCTCCATTTTTAGAGTATCAGATACCTTAGGATCAGTCAAAGCTTCGGTTGACTCTCCTATTAATCTCTCCTACAATAAAATAGTAGGGGGAAGTTACCTTAATGCAAAGAAAGTTCCTTTCTTCACACGCACGGTTTTTCGAGCTTTTGTTCACGTGCTGGATTATTGCGATTTTCCTTATTGGATTTGGCATTCTCTATTATTTCTTTAGCACAGATAGCGCCCCTGTGGCATCAACTGTTTCCGAAAAGGCTGTTCTTCGTATTGGAACAAGCCTTTCAGGTCTACCCTGGAGTGACTACGATCCTTCAACCGGTTTTCCTACAGGCGGAGAAGTTGAGATAGCAACGGTTATTGCACAAAAACTGGGATATCAGGCAGAATTTGTTGATGTTCTCCCTGAAATGCTCGTCCTGGAGCTCGAACATCATCGGTTTGATATCGCCTTATCAGCTTTGGTTATTCAGGGTTCTCCCCCCGATGGAGTCAGTGTTTCGTCTCCATATCTGGAAACCAGACTGGTTCTTGTGACGAGAAAACAAGACGGTCCCGCTGATACGGATACCCTTTCAGGGAAAACAGTTGGTGTCAAAATGTTTAGCAGCGGAGAAACATTCATTGCGACACTACAAGACATACATGTGAGAAGATACCAGCATCAAAACGCTTTATACCAAGATCTGCGTGACGGAATACTTGACGTTATCATTGAAGATCAGTATGGAGCTCTATGGCAGGAAAAACATCAAAATGATATTACGGTTACACCACTGGATTTGACAGAAGAATACGTCATTCTTCTTAGAGAAAAAGACAAGGAACTCCTTTCCTTGATTAATAGCACGCTCCGAGAGATAAAACGAAGCCCTCGTTTTGAGCAAATTCGTGCGAAGTGGTACTAAGGAAAAGCTATGATATCATTTAACCTGAAAGGAAAGTTAACGACTGCCTTCGTCGCGGTTGTGCTTATATCCCTCATTCTTTCTGTTGTGTCTTCTCTTGTCATGTACCGTATTCGAACTGAAGCGGAGGTGTCTTCCCAGCTACACGACGCACAACTTCATTTGTCCGAGTCTCTCATGGACCTGGAAAAAAGAAGTTTCCTTCAGTCAAACTTTCTTCGACAAGATATCTCTCTGAGAGAAGCCTTGCAAAAGCAGAAGAACCGTCAAGATCTTATCCAAATACTCGCTTTTTTAAAAAGATCGAGCGATCTCGATGTTCTTGAACTTCTCTCTCTTGACGATCGCGTTATGGCTCGCGTTGACAAAGTAAGCTCAAGCGGTCAAGTACGTGACAAATACGGATCGTTTCTAGAAAGAGTTAAAAAAGGAGAAATTCATGACGGGGTATTTTTCTGGGATGAAGAGATTCTCATTGGGACGCTTGCTCCTGTCAGATCTTCAACCGACGAAGTTGTTGCTGTGCTCGTTGCCGGGTACACACTTCACGAGGCACGTCTCACCTCACTTAAAATGACGACGTTTGATGTCTTCTTTTTAAACGAAACAACTTTCTTAAGTTCTCAGGATCTTTCTGAAGAGGAAAAACGAGGTATGCGAAACTTTTTAAAGAACATACCCATCGGTTCCAGAAAAGAACGCGAATTTACTATATCAGGTGCACCCTATCGTCTTGAGCCAAACGAACTCACAGATACGGAAGGTGTTTATTTAGGAACAATGATAACCGCCATTCCTCTTTTGTCGGCACAACTCGCTGATACGAGGCTCAGACTTGCACTTCTTTTTGTGAATGTTTTTACTCTGATCGTCGCGTATTTTATCGCGAGTAGTTCAGCCCATCACATCGCAGAACCGATTGTTGCCATGACACAGGCTGCGAAACGTATTGCAAACGGCAATTACCAGCAAAAGCTCCGAATTTCTACGGGAGATGAGGTCGAATCTTTGGCGAGGTCTCTAAACGGGATGTCCGAAAAGCTTTCGACAACGGTTTCGGATCTTAGGTCTGTAACACAACAACAAAGGGCTGTCTTTGAGAACATAGCTGACGGAGTATTTTCTCTCAACAAAGATGGTGTTGTAACGGTATTTAACAAAGCCAGTGAAGACATGACTGGTCTCACAAAAGATAAAGTCGAAGGAAAACACATTAACAATTTTCTTCAACTCGAGATAAAGAGGAAACCGTATTCTTTTGACACCCTCTTGAATGAAGAAGCAGGTAAAACAGCACGTGAGGCAGCTATAAAACGATTACTTATTGAAGACTCGAGAAAAATTTCTGTTGTGATGTCTATAACTCCTCTTATTCAAAATGGTCAAAAAGGAGGATATGTCGTTACGATGAGGGATGTTACAAAAGAACAACAACTTGAGGAGATGAAGCTGGATTTCGTATCCATGGCCGCTCATGAGCTTCGTACTCCGATTACGTCTATTCGTGGCTATTCCTCAGTTTTGGCTGAAGAACTCAAAGACAGATTATCTCCAGATCAAAAAATGTATATTGATCGGATTGGAATCGCTGGAGATCAACTTCTTTCCCTTGTTGAAAATCTTTTGAATATTTCCCGGATTGAGCTTGGTGCGCTTCGGCTTCAAACACAGCCTGTTGATATGACTGAACTTGCTAAGAAGGTGGTAAGGGACCATGTCGCCTATGCGACTGAGAAAAGAATCTCGATTCAATTCCTTCAACCTGAAAAACCGATAAGAAAAGTGGAGGCAGACCTTTTCAGAATTACTGAAACGTTGAACAATCTTATTGGGAATGCCATTAACTATACACAAAAAGGTGGTGTGACGGTAAGTCTTGAACATAAAGGGAAAATGGTGGTAACCCACATACAAGATACAGGCGTAGGAATACCCGAAAATGCGTTGCCAAAACTCTTTACTAAATTTTTCAGGGTCTCAGGAGTCTTAGAGCAGGGGTCTAAAGGGACAGGTTTAGGACTCTATATAAGCAAAGCAATAATCGATATGCACAAAGGAAAAATATGGGTGACGTCAAAGCTGGGAAGCGGCTCGATCTTTTCATTTTCTTTACCCACTGCTAAAATAACAAAAGAACATGAATAAAACGATACTTATCATTGAAGACGATCTTTTTGTCAGGGAACTTTACGAAAGGATTCTTGAGAAACGTGGGTTTGTTGTGGAGGCAGTAGAGGATGGAATTCAAGGGTTGGAACTTGCCCGGTCAAAATCATTTGATCTTATTCTTCTTGACATTATGTTACCAAAGAAAAACGGACTTGCGATTCTTAAAGACCTTCGGGAAAAAGGTTCGAGTACGGAAAGAACACCTGTTTTTTTACTCACCAATCTCGGGCAAGAGTCAATCGTTCGGGAAGCGTTTAGGATAGGAGCTGATGGATACCTTCTTAAAGCACGGTTCCTTCCCAAACAGGTCGTTGAAGAGATAGAGTCTTTTTTCCTTGATGAAAATAAAAGACAACAAGATCGTGTAGAAGAATAACATGACCTCAGTTGGGGTAGGTATCTCTCAGAACGCTTCGTTTCAAACTGCCTTTCAAGAGGCTCTTTCTCAATCGCTGAGGCATTTTCGAAACCAGTCTCCGGATATTGTTTTCCTTTTTGCGGATACATCCTATCCGCAGGAAGAACTTGCAGCATATGCTAAGAAAAAACTTCCTGAACGAACCCTCCTTGTTGGAGCTTCAGCGCCGTCCCTGTTTACGAAAAAAGGGATTATTGAAAAATCTCTCGGTGTTGTAGCGATAAAAAGTTGGTCGATGACGTTTGACACAGCGTTTGCTCCTCTGCAGAAAGAAGACCCTTATCAAAGCGGCAAGAATCTCGTAGGTTCTCTTCCATATGTTCACATAGCCCCGAAATTGTATATGCTTCTTTACGACGGACTTAACACCTATGGTCAAAAGGTGATCAATGGAGTGACTTCTCAATTGGGAATTCATTTTCCCATCATAGGTATCTCGTCATCCGATAATTTCCGTTTTCGCGAAACGTACCAGTACTTTCAACATAAAGCATTTCAGCACAGTGCGATTGGTGTTTCTATTTCTGGAACATTCTCCTTCGGGATTGGCGTCAGACACGGATGGACTCCTGTTGGAGCGTTTGGTACTGTGACAAAAGCATTTGGTGGAAAAGTGTACGAAATTGATAATAAACCGGCTATAGACTTTTATCGCTCATTCTTCGATCAGAAAATTGATCTTTTTTCCCATTCAAGTTTTTCTCAGCCAGCTGTGACCTATCCGCTCGGAGTCTCAGTTGATACAAGCAGTAAATTAGTTATACGTACGCCGTACAGATTTCATTCAGACGGGTCAATAGAGTTTGTGACAGAAGTTCCGACACATACGAAGGTTCACCTTATGATTGGGAGTAACGACGAATCATTATCAACAACGACGATGGCTGTTCGTCAGGCGAAAGATGTCCTTACCAATGCAAACCCGTACTTTGCTTTTGTTTTCAGCGGCCTTATGAGAAAGAAACATCTGGGAAGAAAGAATCAGGAGGATATTCTCCACTTGAGTCAGGAATTAGGATCCATACCTTTCCTGGGTATACATGGGTATGCCCAAATTGGACCACTGTACGGTCAAACGTATGGGACTCCCTCTGTTGTTCACAATGAGTCAGTCATCGTAGTGATTCTTGCTGAAGAAACTAAAAGGCTTTAAGATAGATGTGATGGAAAATATTGAAATAGCACGACTCAATAGATACCGGAAAAAAGTCCAGATTTTCATCTGGATTCTTATCTTTTCTCTCGCGCTTCTTATTAACATGGTTCCTCTTCAAGAGTTCATCGTTCAACGAAATGTCTTAAACGGGATTCTTTTCTTTGCTGCTTTATATACCCTTTTCTATTATCAGGTTATCGTTCCGATCTTCCAGAAACAATATATTATTTTTGCGTCCGTTATTGTGTATATTTTTTTTGTTTTTGTAATCGTTGACCGTACAGGCTTTCTATCAAGTGTGCTTTTTCCGCTCTTATATATACCTATCATAATAGGTGGAATGCTTCTTGGGAGGATGGGATTACTTCTCACATTTACCATAGAGGCATTTCTTATATTGATACCCCTTCTCTCACAACTTCCAGTTATCTTCACTTTTCCCGGAGCACTCCTTTTGGGAAAACAGGTTGGGTCACTTCTTTTGGTTACTTTTCTTTCTTACTCCATCTCACAGGAAATAGACGAAAGAGAAGAGGAGAGACATATTATTGAGAAAGAACGGGAAAAAGCAAAGAAAGTAGCAAATACGCTTCGAGAGGTGACAAGCCAGCTCCAGGTAGATGCAAAACTCCTTTTAAAAAGGGATCTTGAACTTCGTGAGGTGAATGAAGCTATTGATCGTGCCAAGACAAGATATAAAACGATTCTTGATTCAATCGTTGACGGTGTCGTGGTATTAAACTCCAAGCGAAGCATTGTTTCATTTAACCGTGTGGCTCTTGAACTTCTCGGTATGAAAGAACAAGATATGAGACAAAAACCGATTGATGAGTTACTTAAACTGCATGATGATCAAAGAAGGGTAACCTCACTCGTCTATTCATCTCAAAAGGGACGTGCACGCACTTTTCATCGTAAAGGCCTTCGCCTAGAGTCTGATAATGAGAAAATAACACATGTAGATATGACTGTGAGTCCACTTATCGCGAAGGGGAAATTACCGGAAGGATATGTACTAGCCCTAAAAGATGTAAGTAGGGAACATGAACTTGAGGAGATGAAGCTGGATTTCGTATCCATGGCTGCCCACGAATTACGTACACCGATCACGTCTATACGTGGATATTCGTCTGTTCTTGCAGAAGAATTGAAGGACAAACTTACTCCAGATCAAAGAACATATATTGAACGAATTACTATTTCTGGCGATCAACTTCTTGCTTTAGTCGAAAATCTGCTGAATATATCTCGCATTGAACGTGATGCGTTAAAACTGTCTCCCGAGCCGACAATAT
>DATDVM010000096.1:0-3477 GCA_035290005.1 Patescibacteria group bacterium
TTTGGACTTGAATGGCTGTGGAGGTTAGTTCAGGAACCCTGGAGATGGAAGCGCCAGCTTCGCCTTTTCCGATTCGCTGTCCTGGTGTTCCTTTCCTGGCTTAAAAGAGCGTCTGCTTCTTTTTTAACCTCAAAATGACACAAATAAGAACTATTACTATATAGTATGATACCATTTGAGTGTTAGAAAATAAGACCTCGATCGTGCGGATTTTCTGTGGTATAATAAAACAGCGAGAAAGAAGATTATCCTATGACACGCCCCAAATTTACACAGGTAGTGGAGGAATTATTGATGCCGGTGAAGCCTCCAAGAAAAACCCTCAGGGTTCTTTTCGTCGCCTCAGAACTTTCCCCGTATTCGACTGTCGGGGGTTTAGGAAGGGTCACATTTTTTCTTCCACGGGCTTTGATGAGCCTCGGACATGATATCAGGGTAATGATTCCGAAATACGGAAAAATCGACCTGGAGAAATATCCGATGGAGATGGTGTACGAAGGATTGGAAATCCCCACAAGCAGCACTGAAACAAAATCTCTTATTTGCAACGTGAAGACCCATAAACTTTCGGATGGTCCGAGGGCGTATTTCCTGGAAAATATGGAATATTATGAAAAGCGTGCGAATGAGTATGGATACGTTGATGACCCATTACGGTGGGCGCTTCTGAATCGCGGTGTCATTGAATTCATGAAACATTCTGACTGGAAACCTGATATTATTCACAGCAACGACTGGCAAACAGGCTTAATTCCTCAGTACTTGAAAACGATATACCGAAAAGAACCGCTTGCAGAACTTGTTGCAACGGTCTATACGATTCACAATTTGTACTTTCAGGGAAATTTCGACCACCGCTTTGTGTCCGATCTTGACTATGATGACGGAAAGAGCAGAATTCCGTCGTTTTTTTCTCCAAGACTTCCCAAAATTAATTCAATGAGACGTGGTATTATGTTCGCCGATGTCATCAATACGGTGTCAGAAACGTATGCAAAAGAAATTTTGACGCCTGATTATGGCGAGAAGTTAGACGAGCTTTTGAGGGAAGTCAGGACGAAACTTTTTGGAGTTCTGAACGGGATTGACTATAACGAATTCAATTCCTCAACAGATAAAATCGTCCGTTTTAATTATGATGCGAAGTCTCTTGGGGTGAGACAGAAGAATAAGTTATTTCTTCAGGACGAATTTAATTTGCCGAATGATGTTGATATTCCTGTCCTTGCAATTTCAGGTAGGCTTGATGAACAAAAGGGACTTGACCTCCTCATGGAAGTTGCCGATCCGCTTTTATCTGAGTATAACGTGCAGCTCATCGTGAACGGGGGTGGCGACAATAAGTATCGCGGATTCTTTGATGACCTACAGAAACGGTATCCGAATAAAGTTTCAACCAACCTCACTCCAAACTTTGAACTTCCGCGACATATTTTCTCGGGAGCTGACATGATTCTTCTTCCTTCGAAGTTTGAACCATGCGGGATGGTTCAGATGGAGGCGATGCGGTACGGATGTATTCCAGTCGTCCGAGCAACAGGGGGGCTAGCTGACACGATTGATGATAACGAAAACGGATTTTCGTTTAAGAAATTCGATCGATGGGTGTTTTTCGCAACACTCATCCGGGCGCTCGAGGCATATAAAGATAAAAAGAGATGGTCTGAATTGATCCGAACAGCCATGAAGAAAGACTTTTCTTGGGATGAATCGGCGCGAAAATACGTTGATCTTTACTTCCGGGCAATTGAATTAAAAACTCAACGAAAACTTGCCAAAAGCCATTTAGGATATAAATCTGATGAAGATTTTTAAAAGGTGAGAGGATCCTAAGGAAAGGAAGAACTTTTCTGTATGTTTTGGGTTCACTTTTTACATATTTATCAGCCATCAACTCAGTTTCCAGACGTGCTTGCGACGATTACACAAAATTCATATCGTAGGCTTGTTCGTCTTTTGGAGGAACGACCTCACGCAAAAATCACGCTGAATGTGAACGGGGCTCTTACGGAGCTTCTGATACATAATCACCATCAGGATGTGATTGAAAAGCTCAAAGTCCTTGCAAAACGGGGACAGATTGAATTTACGGGATCTGCTATGTATCATCCGCTCTTACCGAAACTTCCAAAATCTGAGATGCGCCGCCAGATTAGGTTAAACACGGAAGTAAACACAAAATATTTTGGGGATGTGTACCGGCCAAAAGGATTTTTTTCTCCTGAAATGGCGTATTCGCAATCTGTCGGCGAGGTAGTAAAAGAGATGGGTTTTGAATGGATGATTCTTGACGGATCGTCCTATCCTCTCGACGGAGAGAGGCCTCATGACAGACTGTTTCGGATTGATACAAATGAACTTTTTGTGTTTTTCAGAGACAGACGGTTAAGTTTGCAGATTGCATTTTCGCAACTGCATACCCTTGAAGAAATAGAGGATGAACTTCTGAAAGAAGGAAGGAAGCCGGGTGAATATGTCATTACGGCAATGGATGGAGAAACATTCGGTCATCATCGTCCCGAGCAGGTTCCGCTTCTTGAGGCTCTTCTTGATCATGATTCTTTTTCATCTGTTACGATTTCTCAACTCTTCGAGCATTTTCGGGATACAGAATACGTTTCGCCGATAAAATCAACTTGGTCGACGCTCCTTGAAGACCGGAAGAAGGGACGCATTTATCCCCGATGGGACAATCCTAATAATCCATTGCATCAGAAACAATGGAAATTGACCGAGATGGCAGTTGATGTCGTCAGACGATCTGATGTTAAAAAGAAAGGATATCAAAAGGCACGTATGCTTCTTGACGAAGCGGTACAATCAGATCAATACTGGTGGGCTTCGGCGAATCCCTGTTGGCATCCTGGAATGGTGGAAAAAGGTGCAACGATGCTCAAAGATGTTGTTATGACTTCCCCCTCTTCTGATAAAAGGGAGAAAAATGAAGCAACGGTGCTGTACCAAAGTATTATTGAGCTCGGAAAGAAACTCCACGGAGCAGAAATCATTGAACGGGAAGAGATAGGAGCAATACATGATCTGGGTTAATTTTTTACATATTTATCAGCCGCCGACCCAAAAACCGGAAATTCTTGAAAAAGTAGTGAAGGAAAGTTATCGCAAAGTGTTCGCGGGTTTAAAAAAGATCCCGTCGGCAAAGGTCACTTTAAATATTTCCGCGGCTTTGACTGAGCTTTTGGTGAAGTATGGCTATGATGACGTGATCGAGACGATCAAAGAGCTTGCAGAAAAAGGCCAGATAGAATTCACGGGAAGTGCAAAATATCATCCTCTTCTTCCGCGAATTCCTGAAGAAGAGATTATACGTCAAGTGAAGCTGAATATTGAGACGAATAGAAAGGCATTTGGCGACGTATTCCAACCCAGAGGATTTTTCCCTCCCGAGATGGCATTTTCAAGGAACGTTGCTGAAGTTGTCTCCAAACTCGGGTTTGAGTGGATTGTAGCTGATGAACT
>DATDVM010000097.1:0-3139 GCA_035290005.1 Patescibacteria group bacterium
TGATCGTCAATCTCGTTGGTAATGCGATTAAGTACACGGACGAAGGAGGATCAATTACGGTCGGAGCAAGGAAAGAGCTGGAGTTTGTTCGTGTGTGGGTGAAGGATACCGGTCGCGGCATTTCAGAAGAAGATATTCCAAAGCTCTTTAAAAAGTTCGGAAGGCTTGATAACTCTTTTGTCACAGCAGCCGAGCGCGGGGGGACAGGATTGGGTCTCTACATAAGTAAAGCATTAGTTGAATTGCATGGTGGTACAATAGATATCGAGAGTAAGGTAAAGGTCGGATCGACCTTTTCGTTTACTGTCCCAATCTGTATAGAAAGGAGGTCTGAAAATGTCGAGTAACGGAGTCGATTTAGCGCAGTATGAACAAAAAATTCTTCTTATTGAAGATGATCAGACGCTGCAGGAACTCTACAAAGAACTTTTGGAAGATGCCGGGTTTACCGTGCAGGTCGCAAAGGACGGTGATGAAGGACTTTCCGGACTCATGAAAGGTGGATATGCGCTTGTTCTTCTTGATGTCATGCTTCCCCGTAAAGACGGAATAGCGATTTTAAAAGAAATGAAAAAGAGTAAGTCCTTACAGCCAAACGGGCCAATTGTTCTTTTGACGAATCTCGGAAACGATGAAGTTATCAAACAATGTTTTCAGCTTGGTGCGACAGGGTATTTGATTAAATCCTCACTTGCGCCAGATCAGGTTGTTTCCGAAGTTCGGACATTCTTACGGAACGCAGCAGAGAACACATAGGCATGGAAGAAAACGTTCATGTATTGTATGAAGATAAGACACTCCTAGTCCTTCATAAACCAGCGGATCTTGTTGTCAACATTTCAGTAACCCAGAAAGAAAGAACCCTGCAACACTTTCTCCAGGACTATTTTTCTCTCTCGGATCAAGGAATCGGCGGACGGGCAGGTATTGTTCACAGATTGGACAAAGAAACCTCCGGTATTCTTGTTGTTGCCAAAACGCAAAAGGCATTTGAAAATCTTCAGGAACAGTTTCAGAAGAGAACCGTAGTGAAAAAGTACCTCGCGCTGGTCCACGGGGTAATGGCTCAGGAGAAGGGAAGTATTCACGAGCCATTAGCCAGAAATCCTTTTAATAGAACAAAGTACGGGGTTTTTGCTGGGGGAAGAGACGCGCTTACGGAGTATGCTGTCAAAGAGCGATTTCCGTCCTTCACTCTCCTTCAAGTGACTCCGAAAACTGGCAGGACACATCAAATCCGTGTACACTTAAAATACATAGGATTCTCGGTGGTAGGGGATGAGGTCTATGCGGGAAGGAAAACCGCGAGGGATGATAGACGATGGTGCCCGAGACAGTTCCTTCACGCCTTTTTCCTAGAAATAACACATCCAGAAACCGGAAAACGCATGCATTTTGAGGATCCGCTACCGACTGATCTTCAACAGGCATTGGCGACTTTACAAAATAAGAAATAATTTATGGAACAAACGCTTCTTGAAATTACGATTATTCTTGGGATTGCTTCCTTCCTGGGTGTTATTGCTCAATTTCTTCGCCAACCTCCTCTCTTAGGATACATCCTTGGAGGCATAGTAGTCGGACCACTCGGGATCTACCAGATAACAAATCCTGAAATGCTCGAGGCTTTCAGCCAAATAGGTGTGACACTCCTTCTCTTTACTATTGGAATGGAACTTACTTTTACAGAGTTTCGAAGAATCGGTAGGGTTGCGCTTTACGTCGGTCTTGGACAGGTACTTTTTACGACGCTTGTAGGTTTTATCCTTACTCTCATGCTTGGGTTTGAGTTCGTCCCTGCTTTATATATTGCTACTGCACTAGCTTTTAGCAGTACGATTATCGTTATCAAACTTCTCTCAGAAAGAAAAGATACTGCAACTCTCTATGGTCGAATTTCTATAGGATACCTTCTCGTCCAAGATTTTGTTGCAGTTGTCGTTTTGATGATTCTTTCCAGCTTCGGTCAGAACGGTTCATTCCCTGATCTTATGAGTTTTTTGTTTGTCATCGGGAGAGGAGCTATTCTTCTCGCAGGAGTTTTCCTTGCGTCAAAAACACTTATTCCTTGGATGATAGCAAAGATGTCTCTCTCCCCCGAGACGTTGTTCCTTGTGAGTATAGCTTGGGCTCTTGGGGTCGCCGCTTTTGTCTCTTCACCTGCCGTTGGATTCTCGATAGAATTGGGGGGATTCTTAGCAGGGATCGCCATCGCGAATTCGTCAGAGCATTTCCAAATTACAAGTCGAATCAGACCACTCCGTGACTTTTTTGTGACAATCTTCTTTTTTTTCTTAGGATTCAGTCTGTCTTTCTCACACATTTTTGTGTACATGAGGGAAGCACTTCTTCTCTCTGTGTTCGTTCTTATCGGGAACCCTCTCATCATTCTTTTGATTATGGGTTTTATGGGATTTCGTAAGCGTACTTCATTCTTGGTGAGCGTCACCGCAGCCCAGATATCCGAATTCTCTCTTATACTTGTATTTCTGGGTGAGAGGATTGGACATCTAAAGCCGGAAGTTGTTGGACTGGTGAGTTTTGTCGCTGTTACCACCATGACTGCGTCCACGTATCTTATTTTATCCGCACATAAACTGTATTCTGTGGTACTTCCTGTTCTTGGTTTTTTTGAACGGAGCGATCTGCATTTTGAAAAAATAGACGGGGGAGAAAACAAAAAAGATCATGTTGTGTTGGTAGGGTGTGATAGAACTGGATTTAGTATCCTGGAAGAGCTACAAAAACAGGGATATGAGGTGCTTGTCATCGACTACAACCCGAAAGTAGTAGAAAAACTTCAGTCGATGAACGTCCCGACCCTGTTTGGCGATATCGGGGATGTTGAAATTCAAACATACGCAAATCTTGATGATGCAAAACTCGTCATCTCAACAGTTGCAGATCTCAATGATAACCTCATTCTTTTGGATCGGGTCAAGGAAGTCCATCCCCGAACGAAAGTCATTGTGAACGCACTTTTTATTGAAGAAGCACAGCTATTGTATAAAGCAGGAGCTGATTATGTTATTGTACCTCATTTCGTGAGTGGAGAGCATGTCGCGTCTCTTCTGAAAGGGGAACGGCTACAAAAACTCAAGGAACTGAAAGAAAAAGACCTTCTCAGGTTGTCTGCGTT
>DATDVM010000098.1:0-3927 GCA_035290005.1 Patescibacteria group bacterium
ACCCTCTCGTGGAAAAAGAACATAGCATTATGCTTCATCTGCCCTATCTACAAACTTATTACCCCGACGCAAAGATTCTCCCTCTTGTCATTTCTCCCCGCTACCAGAGGCAGGATCTGAAGGAAAAAATACATTTTCTCACCGCTACATTGCCGAAAAAGACGTTATACATCGCAAGCGTCGATTTTTCGCACAACATGATGCTCCTTGAAGCAATGAAGAAAAACGATGAGAGCATCAAAGTCCTTCAGGCCTTCGACTATCAGACACTTTCAAGCTTCCAGGATGACCATACGGACTCACCTGTATCTCTTACGCTACTTCTCGTGGCTATGGAACAAAAAAAATCAACACACTGGGAAACATGGGTAAGCTCTCACGGGGCACTCTTAACAGGAGACCAAACAGTCCAGGGAACAAGTTATGTCATCGGGGCTTTTCGGTAATATCTGCCTTTAATCTTCACTTTCTTCCGCTCCCCCAAACTCTTTCACATCACGCAAAATCTCCTGAGTATGTGTCAGGGGATTTACTTTTTCGTAGACCTTACGAACGTCACCTTTTTCATCAATCAGGTACGTATTTCTTAAAATTCCTTCAAACTCTTTTCCCATAAACTTCTTGACTCCCCACGCACCATAGGCCTTAATTACTTCCTTACTCTCATCGCTCAATAAAGGAAAAGTCAGATGGTACTTTTCAGAAAATTTCTTATGTGAGGCAACTGAATCTTTTGAAATGCCAAGAACGACTACTCCGTATTTTTTTAAGTCCCCGAAATAATCACGGAAACTGCATGCTTCTTTCGTACATCCGGGCGTATCATCTTTGGGGTAGAAATACAGAACGACCCATTTCCCACGATAATCTGAAAGGTTATGGTATTTCCCATTCTCGTCTGGCAGGTTGAAGTCTTTCGCCTTCATACTTCCATTATACCTATGACGTACAAGTATATCCGAAACAACAGTTAGAAAGTATTTGGTATAATCACCCTATGAAGACGGAAACAATTAAAGCAATCTTCATGAACCTTCTTTTTGTCATCGGGGTTATTCTCACCATTATCGGCTTTGTCCGGGGAAGCCTCACCGTCACACGCATGTTTGTCTTTGAAAAATATCCCCTTCAATCCTATGAAGAAACCCGCTGCGACCTTGAATATATGCCCATGCCGACACAGGTAACACCTGCGGTGACACCTGAGGGGAAAGGTGAAGCAACGCTCATCCCAGAGGAAGAACTGCAAAGCCGTCGCGAGAAGTGTTTGGCCTCAGTTGAGCGTGAGAGGGAGACCAGAAAAGTCGAGGATTTCGTCACTTCCCTCACCATATTAGTATCAGGGCTCGCCCTCACTTTGAGCTTTAAACGGTTCATTTTCAAGTAAATACCACCTGCAAACCCGCCTGACGTCATTCTTCACGAAACTTGAGATAAATCAACAAAAGACCCTAAGTAAAGGCTTCATTTGCCTAATTATGCTATAATACAAGCATCACTTTTACGTCTGCTAACTCGTGTTTGGAGAAGGTCTTCCAGCAGAAGTACATCTTTTATCCACCGGAACGAGCAGTACTGTAAATTAAGAAAGGTGGTGATAAAAGATGAGTAAGAGACTATTCGTTGGAGGACTTCCTTACGGTATATCCAACACCCAACTGGAAGAAATGTTTACCCAGTTTGGTGCGGTTGTTTCCTGTAACGTCATAACGGATAAATTCACTGGCCGCAGCAAAGGCTTCGGTTTCGTCGAAATGGAAAATGACGAAGAAGCTGACAAAGCAATCCAATCCCTGAACGAGACAGAACTCGAAGGAAGAAAGATTGCCGTCAATGTTGCCCGACCAAGAGAAGAACGTCCGTCAAGAGACTTCGGTTCTGGCGGTTCTAGCTTCGGAGGAAGAGGACCAAGAAGGGACAGAAGAGATTCTGGACGTGGTGGACGGTACTAACCCGAACGGTTAGGAAATCCTATAACAAACGAAAATTGTTACCAAAAGCACCAGCTTTACAGTTGGTGCTTTTTTGGTGGCGATCAAAGAGGCTTTCTTATTCGATAGACAGAATGTCCGCTTTTCTTCTTTATCTCTTTCATATTAAGCTCATGTTTTCTTCCCACTCGGGGAATTAGACGATTCAACGCATTCACAGCTACAATCCAAAGTTCTCCTCCCAGAGTAAGATGTTCATACGGAATCAGGATGAAGTCTTGAGCGATTGCTTCATCGCCGATTTTTGCAGGAATATTCGACACAATTAAATCATACGTTTTGTCCAAAATGGCTTCCAATCCGACACTCCCAAGGACAGTTGCATTCGGAACACCGTTTCTTTTTATATTCTCCCGTGAGTATCGGACAGCCAGCAAATTATAGTCAATCAGCGTCACCTGTGCTTGTGGATTCTTTTTGGCAAGGACTATTCCAATCGGGCCATACCCACAGCCTACATCCAAAATCGTTTTCGGAGAATTCGTCACGATCGAACGCAAAAGTACATCGGTTCCATGATCGATCTCAGAGGTTGAGAATAAAGTGTTTGCCGCCGCAAACGTAAATTTCTCACCCTGGAACGAATACGGTATTTCCTTTTTGAAATAGACATCCATGCCTAGATTATATCAAAAACTGTTAGCTTACCTCATTTGTATACATGTTGCTATCAAAGAGTAAACAGAGTAATATATGAACATGAATTCATATAGTTGCTGTTCTCCTGATAACAAAGAGTCTCGGAAGATCAATTCACTCTCTTCTCTCTTCCAACTTATTGGAGAACGAAACCGGCTGCAGATTCTCTGTATTCTCCGACGAGGCCCGCACTGCGTTTGCGAGCTTATCGAGCATATCCGAGTATCCCAAAGCCTAATCTCCCACCACCTCAAAGATTTGAAAAATGCGGGTTTGATCCAAGACGACAAACAGGGATTGAGAGTCTACTACTCTCTCACAGATAAAGGCAAAGATCTATCAAACACTATATTTTCCCTTTAAAGGAGAAAAAATGAAGATTCAAGTCTTGGGATCAGGCTGTCAGACCTGTAAGAAACTCAACGATCTGACTACCCAGGCAGTAAAAGAGTTGGGACTTTCTGACCAGGTGGAATACCTTGTCGGACAAGAAGGCTTAGCCAAAATCATCGGAATGGGACTGATGCAAAGTCCTGTCTTATCAATTGACGATACACCGGTCATGGTCGGATTCACTCCTGACATCGAAAAGATAAAAAACCTTATCCAAAAAGCGAAAAAATAAGTATGGACCTCTTCAAACCGATTCAACTTCTGACAGATATCATCGTCTATCAGGGACTGAAACTCGCTAAAGATTCGTATCTGGGAAGTACGCTCCACTTTTTCATCTATGACGTCATAAAAATCGGTATTTTACTGATCGTCATCAACTACGTAATGGCAATAACCAGATACTACTTCCCGATGGAGAAAGTACGGGATATTCTCACCAAACGACGCTGGTTCGGATTGGAATATCTCTTCGCAGCACTCTTAGGAGTCGTTACCCCGTTTTGTTCTTGTTCATCCATTCCTTTATTTATCGGCTTTCTGGGAGCGGGAATTCCACTCGGAGTCACGTTTACCTTTCTTATTGCCTCTCCCTTAGTCAATGAGTCGTCACTCTACCTGTTTCCAGCCTTGTTCGGAATGAAAGTTACGATTTTATATAACCTAGTCGGGATTCTTATAAGTATAGCAGGTGGGATATTGATCCAGAGCATGCACATAGAAAAATACGTAAAACAGGAATTCCTAAAGTTCAAATCGCGAAAAGACGTTGAGGCAGAGCAAAACGGAATGTCTTTGCCGTTTTCTCAACTTCTGGGTTATTGGTGGCACGATGGAATGCATATTACCAAACAAGTATTTCCGTATATGGTTTTGGGAGTCAGTATCGGGGCGTTGATTCACG
>DATDVM010000099.1:0-4162 GCA_035290005.1 Patescibacteria group bacterium
AATAGTTTCCCTTTACAGTCATACCCCAGAGAAGAGCACAAGACATTCCCTACAAAATGACAGGTAGTGTATTTCTGGGATACTCCTTGCTACTTTTAGGACTCTCTTACCCACCTCCCACGGTGTCTTTGTTTAGAGAAATATGGTGGTTAAAACATAAAGTGATTTGATTGCTCTATTGACATATTATTGATTATAAGGGTAACATTACTTTTAGCTCAACTCCCAGGGGTAGTACATGACACTTCGAGGCAAGCTTACAGCTCGCCAGAAACTCAATATTTTGCGTCAGGCACAAAAAGGGGAATCAGTTTCATCCCTCTGTCTTAAGTACGGTATTTCCAGAAAGACCTTCTATAAATGGCAAAAAAGATATGAATTGTCAGGTTATCTGAAGAAAGCCCTTGTAGAGAAAACCCCTGTCCGAACGAGAGCGAGCGTTCACCCTCGAAAGGTAGCTCAAAAAACAGAGCAACTTATCCTCGAAATCATCGCGAAACAGCCTGCACTTTCTATTCCGAAAATAGTTGAGCTTCTTCCCAAGACAGCAGACGGGAAGCCACGCGTATCGTATTACGGAGTACAACGGGTTCTTGAGCGAAGAAAGATCAGTACTACCCAGCTTCGTCTTTCTTTCGCTCAGGAATTTAAGAAGCGAAAAACCTGGAAATCAGTCCAGCTACCTCTTCGCCTGAGTGCTCCTCTCAGAGGCAAGCTCTCTGCCAGGCAGAAGTTCCACCTTCTCTCTCACGTAGGAGAGGGTGAGACGGTCACCCTTCTTTGTAAAAAATATGGAATCTCCCGGAAGACCTTCTATAAATGGAAGAACCGTTTTGAAAGATTTGAAGGACGTGAGCAAGTTCTTACCCTTCTGGAGAAGACGAGAACCTTTCCGAGGACGACCAACCATCCACGTAAAGTTGCCGTAGAGCTTGAAGGAAAAATATTAGAAATTGTCGCAGAACACCCGACCTTTTCTGTTCCGAAGATCTTAGATGAACTTCCCAGAAGGTCAGACGGTTCATTTCCTTTATCTTATTATGCAGTTCAGCGGGTCCTCGAGAGAAACAATCTTTCTATCTTGAGCCAACGGATTGAGTACGCAAAGGGACAACAGGGAGCGGTACCTTCCATTGTCGTTCCTGCCGAGCTTCCCGAAGATATTCTTGTTCAGAAAGTCCGACCACGTTTTGCGGGAGTTGTTCCGGCCATAAAAGGGGTCTTTGCATATGCAAAGGCTTCCCGGCAGAGATTCCTTCTTGTTGCAATGTCGGTGGGAAGTTTTGGATTTCTTTTCTACAGCTATCTTCTCATGCTTGCCCAGGCTGAACCTGGGACGCATCTTGGACTTATCTTTGCGTCAATCGCCCTTCTCTTTGGTGTTTTCTTTTTCCTATATTCGCTCAAGTACTATATTGTTATTGCCTCAGTCCTTTCATTCTCAAAAGAATTTCCGGTAGGAGCAAAGCCACAGAAAGAAACTTCCTTAAAAGAGAGATTGCATGCGCTGACCCATCTTTTTCGAAAGCAGGGAGAACAACCTCAAGACAAAGTTCAAATACAACCTGAGGGAATCGATCGCGTCGGACTTATTGCCGATATTCAAAAAGAAAATTTGACCTATTATCCATTTGTTTCTATCCATGTTGCCACCTATAACGAAAAACGAGTTGTCAACAGACTTTTAACGGCATGTACTTCTCAAGACTATCCGAACTATGAAGTAGTGGTTGCGGATGATTCCACCGATGAAACAGTGGAGATTCTTGAGCAGTGGAAATCCAATCCACGGGTTCGTATTTCCCATAGACCAACTCGAGAAGGTTTTAAGGGCGGAGCCTTAGGATATGCCCTGGGGAAAACTGATCCCAGAGCAGAGTTTGTGATTATTTTCGATGCAGACTTCATTCCGTATCCGGACACGATCACACAATTCTTACGCTACTTTAAGGCATCGACAGGGAGACTCGAAGGATTTCAGGATTACTACGATACAAAAATTGCAGCAGTCCAAGGATACCAGTGGCATGTCTTAAACAAATCGGAGAACTGGATAACACGAGGCGTACGGAGCGAGTTTGCAGGATCGTATGTCATGGAACGAAGTGGAAACGAAATTTTTGGCGGACTGAAGATGATAGCAGGAAGTGTGTATATGATCAGGCGCGATGTCTTGCAAGCCTTCGGCTGGGGAACAAGTATTACCGAGGACTTTGAGTTAACGTTAAAGATCTACGAAGCAGGATACAAAGTTGTCTATACTCCATACATCCAAGCGCCATCTGAGTGTGTGTCGACAGTGAAACGACTTATCAGGCAACGGATGAGGTGGGCAGAGGGACATTCATTCAATGTCAAAAAAATGTTCGCGCGACTTCTGAGAACACCGTATATGAATTTTTCCGAAAAGCTGGAGTTTGTCTATCTATCACCGTACTACCTTCAATCATTCTTTTTTATCCTGGGTACGATTGCGTGGTTTATCTCAGAAACATTGTTCCATGCGAAATTACCGTTCTGGACTGCCCTTTGGGGGTGGTCACTGGTCTTCAGTAACTTCTTATCGTTACCTCTTATGAACTCTGTCGGTCTTTTCTTAGAAGAATCAGAAGAAAAAGACTTCTTAGGCATTATTTCATTTGTCGGTATGTCCTATCTTCTTGTTCCGTTCCAGGCCTATGCTGCAATCCGGGGACTTATAGAAGATGAAGAGGGCGGATGGTTCCGGACACCGAAGTCTGGGAAAATCACGGACACGATTACGAGGGGTCATTTCTATCGGTGGCTACGTGGTATTTTACCTTGGAAGACTCAATCTGTGATGCGGTTAGAACCAGCATATAGCACCGCTGTTAATCAGTATATCGCGAGAGGAACCGCAAACAGTCAGTTTCGGTCATTTCTTGTCAGAGGGAAAAGAGGCGGAGTTACTGATCCGATTACGCTTTCTTTATTTGGACTCATCGGCGCCTTTACCTGGATGTACCTATCAGCAGTTGGAGCGTTCGACCATCTCTTTGAAGTCATTACAATGAGCAAATGGGTTTTAGCGTTTTTTCTCCAACTTGGTGGAGTTGGAATTATTTTGTATCTCGTGAGCCGACGGTTTGATAAAGCAAAATTTCTTTTCGCAACCAGGCGTGGAATCGCAGTCTTTCTCCTTTTTTCAATCGTCAGCTTTACAGTTTTTTCAGCTCTTGGCGGAAACAGTTTCTGGCAGTATCTAAATGGTACAAAAGACATATTAACACCTAATATTGGATCATCGATTGTAGAGGCGAGTGAAGGACCGCGAATTCTTGATTCGAAAGAGTTTGTTCCGCAGATTGCTGATGTGTCAAATGACCGCGGGAACTTATTCAACCTCGAAGCGTCACTTGGTGGGAAACGCGGAGTCGTTCATTTCAGTGACAAAAAGGACCGACGTGTTGGTTTTGAGCTTGTGTCGGGTATTTCAAAAGAAAAAACGCTTGCGTTTTGGTTTCAAGGATACAAACGACTCCTTCCAAGAGTGCGCAGTGGAGAAGCAACCTACAAACTCGATAATTTTCTCGAAGTAAAGTACACAGTCCAAGAGGACAGAGTTAAAGAAGATATAGTTTTGACCGAGCAACCCCCACCATTTTTCGTTTTATCGTTCGATTATGTCATTGGGAAAGAACTCATGTCGATCCGGGAACAAGACGGATCGTACACGATTGTAGATAAAGAGAATATCGATAAAGAATATTTTCAGATTCTTCCGCCGACGATGAAAGATTCCTCCGGCAGAGATGGAATGATCGATCTCTTTATAGACGAGGACGCAAAGGTTGCAACTCTTGACATCGATCCGCAGTTTCTTGAAACAGCCTCTTATCCTATCACGATCGATCCAACGACGGTTGCAACAGTCTATCCCGAAGGGACACAGATAGTTCAGTATTTAGATATTGTTGAAGGTATGTGGTATTACACAGACAGTACCACATACAACCCGGTCGGAACGGACTGTTTTGATACGGATCTTCCATACCGCACGGGAAGTGCGGACTGTACGAACTCGTTAGGATTGGTTCGCTGGACTCCTGGGAATTACACCAGCCCGACAACTTACTTTGAGGCGATTCTCCGAGCTAATTCAGGTACAACCGCATATGCGGCTCTCTATACGTCAGGCGGG
>DATDVM010000100.1:0-2029 GCA_035290005.1 Patescibacteria group bacterium
TCCTATCTAGTCTATCTGCGTAGACTCCGGCAAGAGGTGCTAAAGGAACTGCAGGAAGTGCAGAAAAAAGCATCAAAAGCCCAACGGCAGTATTCGAGTGGCTGACCTCAAACATCCGTACCGCCAAAACGAATGTTGAAATATTCATAGCGATCTGGGAAACAACCTGGGCTGACCATAAACTCCGGAAAGAGCGATTACCGAGCATTGTTTGAAAAAAAGTGACAAGTTTCATTTGCATAACCATTATAACAATGATATAGTATGATCTTTATGACGGAAACGGCTCACACACTCGTGGGTGTTGCAATTGCCTCACGAATTCCCAATCCATATATTTCGCTTCCGCTTGTCTTTGCAAGCCATCTTGTGTTGGACCTTGTCCCCCACTGGGACGCAGGCACTCACTACAAAAATAAAACCAAACTCCGTTTAACTGTCGAGTCTGGTATTGACGTACTGTTGAGTGTCGCCGTTCCGTATCTTCTCTTCGGAAACACGATGAATCCGTACCTTTTTGCCGGAGCCGTATTTGTCTCTCAACTTCCTGACTGGCTCGAAATGCCTCACCTCTTTTTAAGATGGAAATTTTTTCCTTTCACAGCCTGGGCAAAATTTCATTCGACTTTTCATAGAAGAAAAGCCCTCCCCTGGGGCGCAATCAACCAAGTCGTTGTTGTGACACTTCTTCTTTTATTTCTCGGGAATATCTAGGATGTTACCCGTTCAATGTATGAACCTGTTCTTGTGTCTACCCGAATTTTGTCACCTTCCTTGATAAACATCGGTACTTTTACCCGAAAACCATTCTCAAGGACAACCTCTTTAAACACATTTGCGACAGAGTTCCCCTTTTCAGCGGGACCTGCCTCTGAAACAATGAATTCGACTGTGTTGGGAATATCAACTGTAAGGGGTTCTCCGTGATAAAAAAGGAGTGAAACATCCATCCCTTCTTTCAGGTAATCCGATGCTTCACCAGCCGCCTTCACGTCAAGCGTATACTGCTCATACGACGTGTTATTCATAAAATGAAGGCCTTCATTGTCAGTATACAAAAATTGTACACCCATGCGTTCAACGAACGTCTCCTCCACACGAGCACCTGAATTAAACTTCTTCTCAAGGACTGCACCGGTTTTCAGGTTCCTCACCCTTACTGTAATCGTGGCATTCCCTCGCCCGACTTTGGTGTGATAATATTTTTGGACTAACCAGGGTTGCCCATCCATCTCAAATACGACGCCAGATCGAAGTGAATTCACAGGAATAGCTGCCATAATACCTCCTTTCTAAAAATCCGTTTGTCCTGTAAACATAAAGTGTCCAATATGCAGTGCCGGAACAAGATTTGCTCCGACCCAACTCTGTTCAACCGAAAGCGTCTTACCTATCGACCGAACATCAGAAAGAGCTTCGGGAATGCTTTCCGTAAATCGCATATTTTTCACCGGAGCGACAATCTCTCCGTTCTCAATAAGAAATGTTCCGTCTCGTGTCATGCCGGTTATGTTGAGAAGCTTAAAGTGGATACTTCTGACATACCAGAAACGAGTCACGAGAAGTCCGCGCTTCACATTCTTTATCATATCTTCGAGGGTCTTTTCTCCCGGAAGAATGATGAGGTGGCCCGGCATCGGACCCATAACATTCG
Source organism: Patescibacteria group bacterium (assembly GCA_035290005.1). GTDB lineage: Bacteria > Patescibacteriota > Microgenomatia > DATDVM01 > DATDVM01 > DATDVM01. The sequence continues at coordinate 1,655 of DATDVM010000100.1, forward strand.
GCGCAGGGAGAGCATGTCCTGTGTTCTCCATATGATGCTTGAAAGCATGATACGAATCATAGGCAATCATTCTCGCCACACCTTTTTCAATCAGAGTAAGTTTCTTTTTTGGAGCACCTTCAAAGTCAAAGGGCATCGGAACGCCACGTACATCAAACGGGTCGTCCACGATCGTCACCTGAGGCGAGAGTACTTTTGTTTCCATCCTTCCTGTTAAGAAGCTTGCATTTTCGTGAACGACTCTGGCGTTCGGACCTAAATACGAAAAAAACAGAAGCATTTCATTTACTGCGGGAGGTTCAAGGACGACTTCATATTCTCCAGCGGGGAGCTTAATCGGTTTCTCTGAGGCTTTTGCTTTTGCGATTGCCTTTT
>DATDVM010000101.1:0-2413 GCA_035290005.1 Patescibacteria group bacterium
CCGAAAAAATCGGCAAGGGAGAAATAAGAGTAGGGGAGGAGACCATGGCAATCGTCTTTGACGGAAACGCCCACAAGGCGCGCATCTTAGAACAACTTGCAAAGACACTTCAAACGAGTAAGTCAAAACCGACGCTCGGCATCATTCAAGTCGGAAACGATCCCGCATCATCCTCCTATATCAAAATGAAGGAGCAAGCAGCTCAACGTATCGGTGCGCGGTTCCTGTACAAAAAGTTTAAGGAATCCGTGAATAAAGACGTTATCATCTCCCAGATTCATATATGGAACCATAACAAAAACGTGACGGGTGTCCTTGTCCAATTGCCGCTTCCCGAACAGCTTCAAGAAAAAGAGATCATCGCTGAAATTGAGCCCACAAAAGATGTTGACGGACTGCACCCACGTACAAAATTTGCAGGCCCTGCCGCCGCAGCAATTAGCTACATATTGGAAGAAGCAGGAGTTGAGATTCCGGGGCGAAAAATTGTCGTTATCGGAAGCGGGAAAACCGCAGGAGAACCGATTATTTCATACCTTTTATATAAAGGCGCTCGGGTCACAATCGTCGGGAAAGACACAAAAAATGCAAAAGAGATTATCAAACAAGCGCATATTCTTGTTACTGCAGTCGGAAAACCTGATTTCTATCTCAAAGGCAAAGATATTCAAAAAGGCGCAGTCCTCATAGGCGTCGGCATCAGACGCGACAAAAAAGGAAAACTAATAGGGGATTACGACGAAAAATCCGTTGCCAAAGTAGCCTCATTCTACACTCCAACCCCGGGTGGTGTCGGACCAATCACCGTCGCGATGCTGATGAAGAATCTTGCTAATTGATTATTGTGATATTACTATGGGAGATAAACGTTGATCCTTTAGAAATTAACCCTATGTCTATTCAGGACTTCTCGCGTAGACATTCGTGAACTCTTGACATGTTTCCATCAAAATATTATGGTAGTAATATGAAGAAAGTACTCACAGTTCTTGTCGTTATTGGTGTTTTATTCGCTGGGTATCAAATCTTCCAAAATTTCCAAACGTCAGTTCAGCAACCTGCACATCCAGGCTGGTGGGAAGAAAAAGTAGATGAAAATGGTAAAAAGTATTACCAATTTACCGGACTGAAAGTCCCGAAAGACAGTCAACGTGCAGACTGTGAAGAAAAAGGTGGTATCTTCTTCACAGATGAACCAGACACCGCCTACGGCACGACAACGTGCACGTTCTCTCAAAAATAGATACTTAATTTCCTTTTTCTTTTACCCTTTCAGCAAGTTTCCAAGTGATCTGGTCGTCCTTTACGATAGAGTAGCGGGTACGCAGATTTTCTTCACCCTTTATTTTGGGCTCTTTGATTTTTCCCTGATGCGCCATTTCGCGTAAGCGGTGCACAAAAATTGCACTGCCCAGGTCATATAGTCCTGTTCCTACATAACTTGCTTCGTTCGCAACTGCAGTTTGATGGTAGGCAAGAGCGCTTTTTTCACCTTTACCTGTTCCTTTTACTGCCTCAACAATCGCCATCACCGGATTCTTCGTATCAACATGGATAGGAAAGAAAAGGGCGTCTTTTCCTTGCGTGTCTTTAGTTGCATACACCACCCCGTGGGTACGAGAGACATACCAGCGTTTCCACGGCTGTATCCATGAACGGGACGGACGCTCATCGAGATTGAAAAAAACCGGCATCCAGTACCTCATTTCATCCTGATAGCTTGGGTCTTGATCCGAAAGAAACGGATGGCCGCCGCGGGGAATGTTGTCGATTGCGACCCGTCCGGCGTTTTCACCCCTACTATCCGATAAAAAGGTAACCGGCTGTTCTCCCATTTCCGAAATCAATCTGGTATGAAGGGTAGGGGAGAGCCCGCGTACGACAACTACATTCGTACAATTTGCTTCTGTTGCAACCTCGCGGTCAACAAATTCTGCAAGTATTTTTTTATTTTTTGCCGCATACGAATTCTCAGTCGCAATGGCCTCTTGGAAGGTCGGATGTTCAAGAAGTGAGTTTCGTGGAACAATTTCCGCCTGAATATCTGCTTCACGCAGCGTTTCCTTCGAAATGAGTTTGCTCCCGATCAGTCTCAATCCGTCACTGAACATTCGGACAAAGTTATTACTGACTCCCAGCACTTTAATGACTCCTGCCGGAACGCCGTATTTTTTTAGATCAGAAAGCCGCAGTTTGGGTTTCCCCAGCAATGTGTCTTTCTTCTTTAGATAGTCTGACGTAAAAGAATGAAATTCCTGTAAACGCTCTTCTGCAATAGCATCATCTGTCTTCCTGATCCATGTTTCCTGGTCCCGGGTAAGGGAGATGTGTTCTTTCAGCAGAGGAGGAGAAACTTCTTTTTGACTGGCCTCTTTTTGGGCTTCCCGAATCGTTTCTGAGGCCTTGCGGAGTG
>DATDVM010000102.1:0-2381 GCA_035290005.1 Patescibacteria group bacterium
TTGAACGAAAAATTCCTTTGATACAGGAATACCTGGCACAAGCGCTTGATCAACACGTCTATCCAGCGTACGTTTTGACAACGCAGGATATTGTCACCATGATGCAAAAAAGTGAGCTTATGAAAGAATCGTTTCATAAGCTTCAATCGTTTTTACATACATAAAGGAACAGTATGAAAAACACGCAAACACAAAAAACCAACTACCAGGAAGATTTCGCATCCGTTTTTGAAGAACGGTTTGACCTTTTACAGGAAGACCTCGATTTAAAACGGATTCTTCTTCCAGGCAATATGAATAAACAAAAGATTAAAGAGGACATCGGTTCTCTTCTCGAAGATCCGCAGACGAGAGAGGAACTCACTCATCGTCTTTCGTACCTTGAATTTGCACAAAAGAAAGATAAATTGCATCCGCTTTTCTCTTTTACAGATCTCCTCCAGGCTGCGTATCTCACGCTTCTTGTCAGGCAGCAGGAATTCCTTAAAGAAGAAGTCGGAAAGATAAAAACCTTTGAATTTCAATACAAAGAAAATTATTTCCGAACGATGGGTATGGTCCTCTTACAACTGATGGAATCGTACGGAAAAACCGGTGAGAGTTGACAATCGTCTTTCAACCATTCTAAGATAGTAGACAAGCATGGAATCAGTTTCGTATTACGATGAATCTGTTACAGAGAAAAAGAGCGGGGCTTTGAAACGTCTCTTGGCACGCGGGACCTCGACCCGTATATCCCGCATCATCCTTCTTTTGGTTCTCGTGGCTGTTGTCGGATCGGTGTACGTCATTGGGTCAAATATTAATAGTTATTTGGAAACACCCCGAGTCAAAAACGCTTCCGCGGCACAATTCAAAAATTTATATGATGATCCGAACACCCCTATATATATAGTTGATCTCAGAAATCAGCAGGAGTATAAAGACGGCCATATTCCCGGTTCATATAACGTACCGTTGGATGTTGCAAGAGCACAAAGCGTCTACTTTCCAAAAGACACGACCATTGTTCTCTATGGAAGCGGAGACGTGCAAGAAACTCAAGTCTTGGGAGATAAGCTAATTGAAGAAGGTGTGACAAGTGTCTATGTCATAAAAGAAGGATACGAAGAGTGGAAAAAGAAAGGCTACGAAACCGAACAGACACCTGAACTCATCGAGGTAGAGTAACTATGAAACGACAACACTATATTATTTTGGGGACAATGTTTTTCCTCCTTACTCTTCTTGTTATTCAGTCTCATCCAATTTCTGTACTTGCCCAGAAAATTGGAGATCATGGTTGGAAACCTGAAAACCGAAAAGAGGTAGGAACCGGTAATCTCGAACATGGTGGCTCGTTCGTCCCACAGAATACACTGTATATCTCTGACGGAGTACCGCAAGAAGGCTGGATCAGAATCCAGGTTCAGGGCGCGGTCGGCTTCAGAAGAGATCCAATCGATGTCATGCTTGCTATAGATCGGACCGGAAGCATGTCATATGCTTTCTCGTCATCAGATTCAACACCAAAGATGGATGCAGCAAAAACCGCGCTAGATAATTTTATTACGATAATTGAACAAAACGGGACGCGGAACGACCGTATGGGGCTAGTCTCTTTTGCTTCGAATCCTTATTTTACTTATAACAAAACATATAAAGTCGTCGATGAACATCCGGATTCTAACGATGATCCTCCTGAACAACTTGGAGCAACACTTGACTGGCCTCTTGAGGAGGGTTATGAAGATCCTGACAAACGTTTCAGTAGCGTGAAACAAAAGGTTCAAGACTTAAATCCTTCAGGAGGAACTCCGCTTGGTGCAGGCTTAAGCAGGGCAATCAAAGAATTCTGGGAAGCTTTTGAGAAAAATGACAAAGATGATGACCATAATGATTACTGGAAGTGGGGGAGAAAACGGGTTCTCGTTTTTGCATCAGACGGAGCTCAAACGGTTCCGCCAAGCATTTATGATCCGAGTGAAGGATCGACCACCATTCACTTCCCACCTTTTACGAATTATCCTGATCCTTTTGTCACATACGAGTACGATATCTGGCCGTATCGATCACGATCGGATCTTGTAAATATCTTAAAGATCCCCAAGGACTATGGTGTCAAAGTCTATACGATCGGTATCGGTGAAGACATGAAAGAGCACTGCTTGCTTTACACCTCAAGCTCTGGGGGAAGCGGGTGTGATAATCCGGCAATGCTCAATGACCCATCTGCTCCGAGAGACGGCACGATTAAGGTTCCCGAAGACTATCTGAAAGTTATTGCTTCGGCGACAGGAGGCAAATACAGTTACGCCGGGTCAGCCGATGATCTTCAACAAATCTACGAAGATATAGCAAATGAAATCACCTTCTCGGGAACAGCTATTCTTACCGACTAT
>DATDVM010000103.1:0-3412 GCA_035290005.1 Patescibacteria group bacterium
TGAAGAAAATCACATTCTTGAAAAAGATGGTAAGTTTATTGGGATTGCGACGAATAACGAAGCTGAATATAATGCTGTTTTGTCGGCGTTTCTTGCGATAGAAAGAAGAGAGAATCCGTCTCAAGTTCGGTTGGAACTTTATTGTGACTCTCAGTTAGTTGTGAGGCAGCTTACGGGAGCGTTTCGCCTAAAGTCTCAACACTTGTTACCGTATATTTCCCGCATAAAAGAACTAGAAAGAAAATATGCAGCCGTGACGTATCACCTCATTTCCCGCGAGAAAAATAAAGAAGCAGATGCTCTTGTAAATAAAGTCCTCGATGATCGGGGAAAAAGCTCTTTTTAGGTTGCAGAAAACCCGCATTCCTAGTAAACTATTCGTGTATGACAGACACTGCCCGTCCCTCGTATTATGTGGAGAGCGATAAGAGAATACCCGTAGCTTTAGTAGCAGGAGGGGCCGGGTTTCTTGGCGCTCACTTGTGCGAGTCGTTGGTTGCGGAGAATCTGGTTGTTGTTTGTGTGGACAACCTCTCTGTCGGGAAGAAGTCCAATATTTCCCATCTCCTTGATAACAAAAATTTCGTGTTTCTTCAACATGATATTAATGAACCATTCCCTGAAGGCCTTGCTTCTGCTGATTACATTTTCCACCTGGCAGGAGTGGAAGAATATATTAATGGTCTTGACCTTTCGATGGAGACTCTTCTTGTTAACTCGATTGGGACAAAGAACCTCCTGGAATTTGCCAAGAAAACTCGGGCAAAATTTCTTCTTCTTTCTACCCTAGACATCTATCAAGGAGTGATGTCTTCGCTTTCTCTGGATCACTATTTTGGTGTAACAGAAAGAGACACCAAGTTATATACACATCATGAGGCGAAAAGGTATGCAGAGGCTCTGACCTCGGAGTACCATAAAAAATTTCAGGTTGATGCCCGAATTGTTCGGATTGTTGACGTGTACGGTCCTAAAATGGACTTACAGGCAGGAACGCCCATCGCTCTCCTTATGAGAGCAGCAATTCAGTCAGAACAATTGACGATTCAAAATGATGGACTTGACCCGATTTTTCCTGTTTACGTTTCTGACGTTGTATCTGGACTAAAAAAGGGCATGTTTGTACGGAACACTGAAGGGAAAATTTTCCATCTCACGCGCGAGACTCCCGACACGACAATAAACTTTGCATACGAGCTTCAAAGACAATCCGAAAAAAAACTTCATGTTGTTTTTGCTCCGCATGAAGAAGGAGTGATACTTCCTCCGCATAAGATTGATGTCGGCCAAACATACAAAGGACTTCAATGGGAACCCTCAGTCCTTCTTCCTGAAGGGGTGAAAAAGACGCTCGATTGGTTTACTCACACAAAGCATGATGTTATCAAAGAAACATCCCAGAAGAAACGGGAAGATATTCCTTTAAAAAAAAAGGACTCGCAAGGATTTTCGTTTAAATTTTCCCAGATACATTTTCCAAAGTTTTCATTCAAGAAGGGGAACGGACATGTGGGGGAATTCGTACACTCTTTTCGTCCTCTCATGAGGCGCTTCGGGATTCTTTTTGCATCATTTTTTGTTGTATTTATGTTACTTCTTCTTCCAGTGCTTTCTCTGTTCTTTTATTCCTATACTGGGATACATCAGATGGAGTCGGCTTATTCATTATCCCTTCAGGGTGATTTCCTGAAAGCGTCACAGGAGATGAAGCGATCGGAGTCCTCTTTTCAGAGAGCAAAGGACATCACTCATTCCTTAACCTGGTTTTTTTCCCTCGTCAATGGAAGAACGCAATTAGACCAATGGGGAAGGGCGTTAGAAGTGGGAGAGCTTGTCTCTTCGGCTGGAACATTTGTTCTTCAGGCGGAAGAAAATATGGAATTTGTGACGAATGGATTTTTTTCGCAGCAAGATATAAATGAGACGAAGAAGCATCTCTCTCGGGCAAACAGTTCTTTCGACACGGCTTTTGATAGAATTTCTCGCGCAGAGGCTCATGCGAAAACACTCCAGCCAGAATGGTACCCGTCATATGTTCGACCATATGTGTTTCAGGTAAAGGAAAAACTTCCCCAGTTTGTTCAGGGCGTTCAGTACGGAAGGGAATTTACCCAGATGGTACCGGAGGTTATAGGGCTACAAGGACGACGGGAGTATTTAGTCCTTTTTCAGAACAACAACGAGCTGCGGCCGACCGGGGGTTTTATCGGGTCATTTGGATTATTAACGTTTGAAAACGGACGAATCAGTGATTGGAACGTAGAGGATGTTTATAATGCAGATGGCCGACTAAAAGGATACGTCGAGCCCCCTGAGACTCTAAAACCATTTCTTATAGAATTATCTCCCGGATCGAATCCGAGCTGGGGACTTAGAGACAGCAACTGGGATCCTGACTTTCCTACGTCAGCAGTACTGGCAGAATGGTTCTTGTCTAAGGAACTTGAAAAAGAGGTTCAGGGTGTTCTTGCGATTGATCTGACTGCGGCGTCTTCTCTTATTACTTCTTTTGGTGGAATATACCTTCCCGATAGTAATGTAACCCTGACACCGGAGAATTTGTCAGAGTACACAAAAAAGCACGAAGAAACATTTTTCCCCGGATCAACTCAGAAAAAGGATTTTCTGACAGAACTGTTCTCACAGTTGGTCGAAAAACTTATTCATTTGGAACCAAATCAGATGCTTAAGGTAACAGAAGCACTGGGTCGTGCTTTAGAAGAAAAACACATGCTTCTTTATTTTAATGAAACGTCTCTTCAGGATACAGTTCAACAGCTTGGGTGGGATGGAGGCATGAGAGCATATGATTATGACTACCTGTCAGTTATTGATAGTAATGTCGGAGCAAACAAGGTTGATGAAAAAATTCAACGATCTCTCATTATAGACACATCTTTTCAGGAGGATTTGTCACTTACAAATACAATAACAATGACGTATGTCAACGACGCGAAAGAAGGAGATTTCCTTCAGGGTGCGTACAAAGATTATGTTCGGGTGTACACTCCCAAAGGCTCACAATTGTTACGCGCGAATCTTAATCTTCAGGAAATTCCTTTTGAGGAAGTACACGTATCAACTGAGGCGGCATATACTATTTTCGCTTCAACGGTGATGGTTCCCATTCAGTCTTCTCAGTCGTTAACACTTCAATATCGAATGGTAGATACACGGATGTCTGAACGGGATTTCCAGTATGATTTCCTCTATCAGAAACAGCCGGGAGTCGCTGAGCAAATTGTGGAACACAAGATTCACTTCCCTCCATCTCTTGAAGTAACAGGGACACTTCCCTTCGGTGTCCAAGGGGAAAATGTGGTTTCTTTTGAAAAAACAAGCCTGAGAGACGATTTCACGCATAGGGTTTCTTTTCGGCAACTCCCAGCTGGCGAAAGACCTTCGTTTTGAC
>DATDVM010000104.1:0-2912 GCA_035290005.1 Patescibacteria group bacterium
CATAGGCTCATTATACCGCAAGGAATGGCGTGTGGCGAGGCGTACGTTTTTGAAGCCACAAAAAAAGCGTGATCACGCAAATATAGAACCCTACAATAACGAGCGGATGAATAAATTCAATCGTCACGTATGTAAACGGAACAATGGAAAAAATGTTAATACCCGTACCATATAGTTTAATATTCCTACAATTTCAGCCTGGAAAAAAGTACTTACAATCGGTATGACAAATGCCGTCGAAAAAAAGCCCTCCAAGAAGTACTCTTTTTGTTGCCGTAAATAAAACCCTTTAAGCAGCTCCTCATAAGGAGTGATAAGTAACGATGATATAGTTTCTCTGATAATACTTTCGCCTTTATCAAGAAATTAAGAACTTGGTAAAATATTTCTTAAAAATAGAACTCTGAGTAAAGCAAGAAACATAAGAGAAGGAACAAGAATGAAAAAAAGCTTAATACGTGGTAATTTCATCTTTAATCTTCTCACAGACTGAATCGTAGATAATCTTCCTCTTTACCAATTCATACGTCGTTTTATACGGTCTTCAGGCAGTGATCTTTTTCCACCGTCTTTAGCCCGACTCCGGACAGTTAGTTCTTCAAGAGCTACGCTTTCATGACTTGTTTAGTCTTCTGTCACAAGATTAATCAATGTGTCGGGAATATAAATGACTTTCCGAATCTTTTTTCCTTGAATATGCGCTTTTACGCGTTCCGATAAAGAAGCAATCTTTTGCGCCTGTTCCTTTGTAAGACCAACTTTCACTTGAAGCGTATCTCGTAATTTCCCATTGACCTGAATAACCAACTCTTTCTCACCTTCCTGGAGTTTTTTCTCATCATATTCCGGCCACATTTTTGTATGAACGGAAAATTGTCCTCCTGCGTTTTTCCATAACTCTTCAGCCAGATGAGGGGCAAACGGTGCTAAAAGAAGAAAATACGTTCGAGCGGTTTCCTTTGTAATATTTCTCTTCACAATAAGATTGAGAAACTCCATCAAAGACGCAACCGCTGTATTGAATTTGAACGATGCCATATCATCTCCAACTTTTTTGATGGTCTTGTGGAGTAACCGTTCAACATCCTTTTCTTCAAGCCCAGAAGAATATTTTCGGTTCTCAAAATACATATACACGCGTCCCAAAAATCTGTATGAGCCGCTGATACCCTGAGGATCCCACGGGCCTCCCTGGTCGTACTGACTCATGAAACAAAGGTACGTACGAACCGTGTCTGTCCCGAAATTCTCAACAAGTTCATCAGGGTTAATCACATTCCCCCGGGATTTACTCATCTTCTGCCGATCAGGACCAAGAATTATCCCTTGATGCCGAAGCGCCCGAAACGGTTCATCAAAGGAAAGATATCCCATGTCGCGAAGAGCTTTCGTAAAAAATCTCGAGTACAGAAGGTGGAGGACGGTATGCTCTGCTCCTCCGACATACATATCTACCGGCAGCCAGTATTTCATTTCTTTCTCATCAAAAGCTGCCTCACTTAGATTCGAATTCGGATACCGCAGGAAATACCAGGAAGAATCAACAAACGTGTCCATCGTGTCTGTTTCGCGTTCCGCCTTACCCCCACACGTTGGACAGCTTGTCTCAACAAATTCTTTTGATTTTACGAGCGGTCCTTTTTCCGTACCAGTTGGCTGGAAATCAGAAATCCTTGGTAGAAGAACGGGGAGATCGGATTCTGGAACAGGAACCCAACCGCATGTTTTGCAATGAATCATCGGAATCGGAGCTCCCCAGTAGCGCTGTCTGGAAACTAACCAATCCCGAATCCGGTAATTTATTTCCGCATTTCCTATTTTCTTTTTTTCAATAAAGGCAATAATCTTTTTTCGGCCATCCACTGAAGTAAAGCCAGTGAATTCCCCAGAATTAACTAATTTTCCTTCCCCTTCCCAAGCCTCTTTCTTGCTATCTCCTCCTGACACAACCTCGACGATGGGAAGGTCATACTTCTTGGCAAAATCATAATCCCTCTGGTCATGCGCCGGAACACCCATCACAACGCCATATCCGTACGACTGAAGGACATAATCTGCAACGTAGATCGGGATTTCTTTCCCATTTATTGGATTCTTCGCGTAAGAACCGGTAAAGACACCTGTTTTTTCCCGGTCAGTTGAAAGCCGTTCTGTTTCCGTCTCTTTTCTGGATACTTGTACGTATTCTTCAACGACTTTTTTCTGGTCTTTTGTCGTCATTGAGGGAACAAGCGGATGTTCCGGCGCAATCGCCATGAACGTCACGCCAAAAATCGTGTCTGGCCGTGTTGTAAATACTGGCAAAATCTCTTGTTTCCAGGTGAAGTTGATCCGAGCCCCGACACTTTTGCCGATCCAGTTTTTCTGCATCAATTTTGTTTTTTCCGGCCAATCAAGCTCACGTAACCCATCGAGAAGCTCTTCCGCATACGCTGTTATTTTGAAAAACCACTGGTTAATATCCTTACGGGTGACTTCTGACCCGCACCGCCAACAGACTCCGTTTTCTGCCTGCTCATTCGCCAAGACAGTTTGACATTGCGGACACCAGTTCGCAGGAGCCATGGTTTTATAGGCAAGACCCTTTTTATAAAGCTGAATAAACATCCATTGCGTCCATTTGTAATACGAAGGATTGGACGTATCGACGACCCTATCCCAGTCATACATCGCGCCCATATGTTCAAGCTGAACTGTCATGGTTTTAATATTGTTTTGTGTCCAGTCAGAAGGATGAAGATTACTTCGTTTCATCGCGGCGTTTTCAGCGGGTAATCCGAATGCATCAAACCCTATTGGAAATAATACATTCCTCCCCTTCATTCTCATGTATCGTGCGTGGACATCAGCCGGTCCAAAATTATACCAATGCCCTATATGAAGGTCGCCTGAAGGATACGGAAACATGACCA
>DATDVM010000105.1:0-3458 GCA_035290005.1 Patescibacteria group bacterium
CGAAAACGACCTTTGACGAGTTGTGGCCGCAAACGGAAAAAGAACGATCAAGGCGTGCGTATCTTCGAAAACAGGCAGCGTCACTTCAATCAGCTTGATGCGCTCGTATACCTCTTCACAGCAAACCTCCAAAAAGACAAACTCCCCAAGAGAAAAATCATTCCCAGAGCTAGAGAAATTCCCACCATCGGTAAAGAAAGAAGTCCCATAAGCGCTTTCGCGGGAAAAGTCATCATGACTCCGACCGGAATCGCAAACGTCACGACTGCCCGTAACGGTTCACGGTAAATATCTACCGGAAGACGCCCCATACTTGTAAGATCTCGGTACAACATAATTGTGTTATCAACCTCTGTCGTCAGTACTCCGATAGAAACAACAAGAATGTGGAGAGAGAGTGCAATCAAAAATGCATTGATGAAAAGAAGAACATACGAAACGACTCCCACGAAAGTTATGTGTTCCACGGATTTGGGAACCATATAAATCACTGCAAGAAGAAGGGGCGGAAGAGTAATAAGGTCAAGGACGTCTGTGTTGTTGGCAAGAATCTGAAACAGGGGATGAATGGGTTTTGCCAAAACATAATCGAAGTTACCGGTCACGACAAGTTCTCTGAAAAGGTAAACGCCGCGTAAGAACATCTGGGCGGTGACATCAATCAGGTTAAACGTAAGGAAGAATAAGACGGTCTGCGCTACCGTATACCCCGCGATCGATTTTGTCCGGTCACTCAAGACAAGAAGAAACACAAGGAAGAAAAAGAACCGAAGCAGTTTCCCCAAAAGAAAGAGTGCCGACCCGAACCGGGATTGAAGCTGGGAAGAAAACGATGCTCCCGTCAGGAATAGCCATAACTTTAGATATCTTTTCATCTTCCCTCCGCACTGTAGTTCCTGATACCCTTTTTCCAAACGACCCGAACAAGTACATAAAAAATGAGTATCCAGACTAGTTGCACGACGAAACTCTGGAGGACCTCGGAAGATGTGAGTTCACCTAAATAGATCTTCATCGGGACATATACGAGGCTTGAAAACGGCAGAAAAGAGAGGATATGGAAAAGCCCTTCTGGCAAAATATCCAACGGGAAGAGTCCTCCTGACGTAAATTCAAGAATGACAAAAAAAAGAAAACGGTGAGACCACGCTCCCGGAGTCCAAAACGTCAGAAGTGCGAGGAAAAAGTTAATAAAAAAGTACAAAACCAGAGCCAGAATAAGAGAGAGAAAGAAGGAAGAAAGGGAAAAAAGGTCTTGTTGGATAAAAACCGGCGGTTTCAATAGGAGAAAGAGAAAAAGTATCTCAAAAATGGCAAAAAAGAGGTTCAGTGCTTTATCGCCAATGTCGCGAACAAACCAGTACAGTCCGTAATTTAACGGTCGTACAAGATATAAAGAAAGGTCTCCGCGATCAATTTCTGACCCGACGTCGATAGTACGGCTCGAAAAGACAATTGCGCGAATAAGGGAGGTTCCTAAAACGTAACTTGCCATCTGCGCAAAAGAATATCCGAAAAAAGCTTCTTCTGATTGGGAGTAGATGGTCCACCACAAGAAATAGACAAGAAGAAGGCTTAGCACCCAACGGAATCTCCACATCACGAAGTTGAACCGATACGTCAAACCGTCTTGCCAGGACGTCGAAAGGACGGCAAGATATTTACGCATGATCTTGACCCGTAAATATTTCTTCTATAACATCCTCAATCGGGACTTCTTCTATTGTTAAGTCGGCAACAGGAAAAAGTGAGAGAAGTTCAGCTGCTTTTTTAGATACATCCTGTCTTTTGACCCTGATTTTCGCCTGAGGAGGCTCAAAAAAAAGAATATCACCTATTTTTTTCAAGTTATTTTTGTTCACTTCTTCACTGAATACCGGATTTAACATCTTATGATCCACATACGTATCAACCAGTTTCTGTAACGCGCCGTCATACGCAATTTTTCCATGATCAATCACAATGACCCGAGGACACAGTTCTTTCACATCTTCCATATAGTGGGAAGTAAGAATTACTGTCGCTTGTGTTCTCCTGTTGTACTCTCTGATAAACTCCCTGATTCGCCGCTGCATCACAACATCAAGTCCGATCGTGGGTTCATCAAGGAATAGGACTTTCGGCGAATGAAGAAGGGAAGCGACAAGTTCTGCCTTCATCCGCTGACCCAAAGACAACCGTCGTACCGGAATGTGGAGAATTTGTTTCATCTCTAGAAGGTCAACGAGCATTGACAGTGTTTTAGAGAACTTTTCCTCAGGGACTTCGTAAATCTCTTTCTGGAGAAGAAATGTTTCCATCGCCGGAAGATCCCACCACAACTGATTTTTTTGACCCATGACGATGGTAAATTGTTTTTGAAATTCTTCTTTTCTTTCCCAAGGGGAAAACCCAAGGACCGTTGCTTTCCCTTGGGTCGGGTACAAGAGGCCCGAGAGCATCTTGAGGGTTGTTGTTTTCCCCGCACCGTTCGGACCGATAAATCCAACCATTTCCCCTTTCTCGATCGTGAAATTAATCGAATCGACAGCCTTCACCGTCTCGTATTTCCGATGAATGAGACTTTTGAGAGATCCCAGAAAACCTGGGTCTTTTTTGTAGACATAAAAATATTTCGAGAGAGAAGATACTTCTACGATATTCATAGATGAATAGTATACAAGAGCGTCCTTTTACAACTCAAAGAGGGGACATCTATCGATGCCCCTCTTTGATCATCTGTAACTTTCTATCTGTTATTCAACTGAGCGCTTAAGCGCTTTTCCTGCAGTGAATCCAGGAGTCTTCTTCGCTGGAATTTGAATGGGAGCTCCTGTCTGAGGATTTCGTGCCCTTCGAGCAGCTCGATGTCGAATTTGAAAAGTGCCAAAACCGGTAATGACGACTTTATCACCTTTAGAAAGGCTTGTTGAGATTTCCTCAAATACTCCGTTCACAGCTTCTTCTGAAGCTTTCTTGGTGAGATGAACCTTTTTGGCAAGTTTATCAATAAGTTGTCTCTTGGTCATGCCATTCACCTCCTTTCAGGTAGAAGAACATTCACCATTTTTTAAACGATCATACATGCAGGCAGATTTATGGGAGTGTTTATTTAGCTACATCGGTAGCACGAGTTTCGCGTAAGACCGTCACTTTAACAGATCCAGGATATGTTACATCATTATGTATCTTTTCTGCAATATCATGGGCTAATTTGGTTGTTGCAGCATCATCTATTTTATCAGGGAACACAATTACCCGAACTTCACGGCCAGCGGATACAGCGAACGCGTCCGATACGCCGGGAAACGATTTTGAGATGTCTTCTATACTCGTTACCCTCTTGATATATTCATCGTACGCTTCATACCGTGCTCCGGGTCGTGAACCTGAAATTGCATCTGCGATGTACACAATTACCGATTCCACGCGTGAGAATGGTTTATCTTCGTGATGCTCAGCAACTGAGTCAACCACCT
>DATDVM010000106.1:0-2987 GCA_035290005.1 Patescibacteria group bacterium
AAGCCAGAACGTAAGAATTGCAACTGTGAGTATATAGACGCCGACCATCTTGTTGAATTCAAAGAGTTCGTAATTGAGCGGGAAGATAATCGCTGAGGCTCCTTGGAAGAGTGCCCCTGGATTAAAAAGTAGGGGAAGAAATCCAAAAAGAAGCAAAAAACAAATAAATATTGCCTGTCTGGCGAAAAATAATACCCGTTCTTGCATAGGTGTACCCCAAGTATATCACACGTTAGATGATCTGGTTTGAGACTCTTGACTATGTCACATAAAGTGGTTACACTTCCTATGAGTTCTTTTGGCGCAAGCGCTATAGGACATAATTTTTACATGAAGCTATTTCTGCCTGAAAAGAAGCTCCAAATTCTTGATAGAGTCCTTGATAAAAGCGAATTTATCGCTGATGTTTGTCGGCAAGAGGGAATCTCCCGTAAAACGTTTTACAAATGGTTGCATCGGTATAAGAGTGGTTCTGAGGATGCCGGGCTGAAAGATAAACTCAATCTTCTCCGGGATAGGTATCCCAACGGAGACTCCCACTATAAATATATCCCGGATACGCGAAGAAAAGAACTTCTTCGTGTTGTTAAGGAACATCCGGAATTAGGTGTACATGCGTTATCGAGACTGATGGGAGTAAGAGATGATGGGTCGAAGCTTATCAGCCATAATACCGTACATAGAATTCTCAAAGAGCAGGATCTTCACACATACGAAAAAAGGATAGAGGCATCCAGGAGAGCAGAAACTACGGATTTATCAACCCTACCGCGTCCCTCTTTTTCGTACCTAGAGCAAAAGCCGTTTCAGTCCGAATTGGCTCCTTTACAGCCTCACGGTCCTCCTTCATTCATAGATAAGATGCTTCGTGTTTTCGCTGTTCTTAACGTTTTCCTTTTTTCACTAATTTTCCTTTTTTATATTACCCACCAGTCTTTTGTCGACCAAAGGTACGATGTTGGACGATTTTTTGGGCTCACCTTCGCCTCTATTGCGCTTCTTTTCGGCTTCTTTTTCTTCTTGTACTCTTTGAAATACTACCTTGTTATTGCTTCGGTCTTGGGGTATAGAGAAAAAGAACGTCCAGATCTATATATTAATAGTACAAATATGGATCAAAGAATATCAGGAAGGGGGATTGGTCTTCTCTCGCGGGTGGACGATGTACAATTAGAACGTTACCCTTTTGTCTCAATCCATGTCGCGACCTACAACGAAAAAAGAGTGGTGAATCGGCTCCTCACAGCCTGTACAAATCAGGACTATCCGTTTTACGAAGTAATTGTTGCAGATGACTCAACCGATGAAACTGTTGACATCTTAGAAGGGTGGAAAGACCACCCGCGGGTAAAAGTTTCACATCGTTCTACGAGAGCTGGATTTAAGGGAGGAGCCTTAAGTTACGCGCTGGAGAAGACAGATCCACGAAGTGAGTTCGTCATCGTTTTTGATGCAGATTTTATTCCATATCCAGACACAATTACCCAGTTTCTGAAATACTACCAGTTTGTTACAGGGTCGAGTTATCACTCAAATAAGATTGCTGCTATTCAAGGCTACCAGTGGCACGTACTGAATAAATCAGAAAACTGGATCACACGAGGTGTACGCAGTGAATATGCAGGGTCATATGTTGTCGAAAGATCGGGGACAGAGATCTTCGGAGCTTTGAAACAGATCGCTGGGAGCGTTTATCTTATTCGGCGGGACGTCTTGGAGAAGTTTGGCTGGGGAACATCCATTACAGAAGATTTTGAATTGACGCTTCGTCTCTATGAGCAAGGCTACAAGGTTGTCTATACTCCGTATATACAAACCCCAAGCGAGTGTGTTGCTACCGTTCGCCAACTTATTAGACAGCGGATGCGATGGGCAGAGGGACACTCGTTCAATATCAAACGAATGTTTTTCCGATTACTTGAGACTCCCGGGATGACTTCTACAGAGAAAATCGAATTTGTGTATCTTGCTCCCTACTACCTTCAATCGTTTTTCTTTTTGATAGGGACCTTATCATGGTTCTTCTCGGAAGTAATCTTCCACGCCCGTTTACCGTTTTGGACAAGTCTCTGGGGGTGGTCCCTGGTTTTTAGCAACCTTTTATCCTTACCTCTCATGAACTCTGTCGGGTTATTTTTAGAAGAGTCTGAAGAGAAGGACTTTTTAGGCATTTTTTCGTTTGTCGTCCTTTCGTACCTTCTCGTGCCGTTTCAGGCATATGCTTCGATCAAGGGGCTTTTAGAAGAGAAAGAGGGTCCGTGGTTTCGTACGCCAAAAACAGGTCGGATTACTGACCTTATTAAAAGGGGAAGCATCTATCGGTGGCTTTTCCGCGGTCCGAAGTTTTCCTCCGCGCATTCTCAGGTAGAGGCTAAGCAGAATATGTTACCGGTGTTCATCGCGGGAACATCTCATCGTACGTTTCAATCGTTTAGAATACTGCCTCGGCGGTTTTCGGTGTGGGTAGCGATGATCGTTTTGGGAAGTTTTTCCTTGAGCTCTTTCCTTTTCTATCTTCCTCTCTCTCAAGGTGTTGCCCGAGCGCAAGATCGGACAGAAATCATGGAACGCACCACTGAAACGACAAAAACGTACGATAACGGCGACGGTACGTTGACATTGGAGAGTACACCGGTCCAAGTTCCTGAAATAACGGATCAGGCTCTTCCGGTCAGAAAAGAAGCAGTTGACAAGCGAACGCAGTTTTCAAAGACATTCGAGAATACTGATGGAACCAAAACGTGGGAAGGATCAGTCGGGGTCATGCACTATAAAGAAGACTACAGCAGTCCAGACGAATCATGGAAAGATGTTGATCTAAGGCTCATCGAGTATGAAGACGTCTTTAAAGTAGAAAAAGCGCCTGTTAAGATAGAAATCTTTCGTTCACAGATTGGATACCGTGTCACATCCCGTAGAAGCGGACAGAGCATGATGGTCGAGCTTGAGAGTATTGACGGAGTCAAGGAAAATGGGGTACTTAATCT
>DATDVM010000107.1:0-8519 GCA_035290005.1 Patescibacteria group bacterium
ACGGCGGCATCATTAACTACATAATCCAGTGAACCCGTTTTATGGTAGAGGGTGATCTCCTTTGGGACGACAGCAGGTATGCGGTCTTCAGTTTCTGTGTTTTGCATATACGAAAGAAGAAGGTTTCTGTGCTCTTCCGTAAGGATTTTTCCTTTGAGGATTTTGGTAAAGAGAAGGTTTACATCATAACTGGAAATTGTATTATTAAAAAGGTTTGTGTCCTGCATGCCGAGGCTTTCAGCAAATTTCTGTAGGTTGGAAAGTCCCAAATATTCATTGAACGCTGCCCATGAGTTATTATCGGAAATATTAATCATCCTCTGCAGATGTGTTTGGACCGGAAGTCCTTTAAGTGAGTCCGTGAGTTGAATCTCTCCCGCCTCCACTCGCTGCAGGAGAAGGGTAGCGACTAAAACCTTCATGACTGATGCGGCAGTCTGAGGTCGATGGATTTGAGACCCGATTGTTTTTCCGGTGTCTGGCTCGCTGACAAGAAACGACCAATTTCCTTTTTCTTGAGAAACGGTTGAGTCAAGAAGAGTCTGTAACTCCTGATACTTTGTTTCACTTTCCTGTGTATTCGTCGACACATTCTGATCATCTGATGTGGTATTTTGATCCACTTCGTTACCAATAGGAAATGCTGGTAAAGGTAGTTCTTTTTCAGGGAGTAACAAAATAATAACAAGAAAGATGCCGCTGACAAAAAAGATAATAACAAAGACGCCCAATAGTTTCCATAGGACAGATTGAAAATCTTTCGCCATACTTCTAGCGTAGCATAGAAACGAAAAGCCGCGCAATTATGAAATAAGAAGGAAGGAAACCCAACAGGCAAAAAGACCGATTCCTAAAAGAAATCCTGCGATGACATCAGTGAGATAGTGTACGCGAAGGTACATGCGGGTAAATCCCACTACAATCATAAGCCAGAAGAAAAGGAAAACAGCAGGGAAGGGAAGCTTAAAGAAAAGAGGATATAAAAAACTGATGGTTGCAGCTGCGGTGTGGCCTGAGGGAAAAGACATATTCCAAGGGGTACGACCGATGTGTGCAAGACCAGGATTCTGAACAAACGGACGCTTTCGTCCAATGGAGAGCTTGAGAAAAAAAATAATGACTTGGACAAAAAATTGGATAGTAATGTAGGGAAGAATCGGAAGTCCCCAAAACCAAAAAAGAGGGATAATGACAAGCTGACCGAGAAAATCACCACCATGTGTGAGAACTTGCATCGCGAAGTTCAGAGAAGGATAACTGTTATGTCGAAAGATAAAGCTTGATGCTTTTTTGTCCCAGGAAATCCAAGATTGGATGAGGTCTAGCATATCTTTTTTGGCGTATGTAGATGTTATACGTTGATCGTGCAGGGGTGGAGGGAGTCGAACCCCCGACCGCTCGTTTTGGAGACGAGTGCTCTACCAACTGAGCTACACCCCTATACAGGCTTTAAGTGCTATATTGAGCGAACACATTGTACCATGCGTATAGCTGTCGGGCAATCTCGGCGTCTTAGTAGCTTACTGGTATGCATCCAGGGTATTTCTCTCTCCTTCTTTTCCCAGTGTTTTTCTTCCAATACGTTTCAGTGAATCGTGAAGGAGGAATACGAGTGATGTTACTCCAGAACTTTTTCTGTCTCTCCTCATCATGGTAGTCATGTAAATGCATGAGGACGCGAAATTTACTTTCATCAAGTGTAAACGATAGACGCAAAAGTGAAACAAATGTTTTTACTAGAACAGGATCAGAATTTACAAACTGAACCCGATCGAGATCTTTCGCACCCTCGCACAAAAAAAATAGGGAGCATAGAAGCCTTCTGAGTAGATGGTTTCGATATTGTTGTCAACCCAAAGGATAGATTTACTTGAGTTTTTTCATTTCCTTATGGGGCGTTGCTTTTTTGCAGACTTTGCAATACTTGGTTAGCTGAAGTGCATCAGGAGTATTCGTGCGATTTCTTTCCGTCACGTAATTCTGGCTGTTACACACGCTGCATTTCATACCCACAAGAAATCTTTGCTCTTTTTTTGCCATGAGCGCATCCTTTCTACACGTAAATTTCTAGGTGTATTATACCGTAGAAGCTCGAAAAACGAAAGCCTAGAATAGGGGATTACCAAAGACTAGAAACGCTGTGACAGTATGGACAACTACTGAGACAAACAGAATATACCAGTACCAGCAATGCAGATGATAAAATTTGTTATACCAGGGATGCTTCATCATGTTCCTGGCGAATTCAACACCGATGAGGCATCGACAGGAAAAAAAGATCAGAAAGAATGAAAGGATATTGGTGATGCCTGCGATAAAGATAATGGTTACGAACGCAGTAGATGGAAGGACAGCCCTCAAACTCACGATAACAAAAGTAATTGTTATCGCAACAAATGTCAGAAGCGCGATTTTTTTCATATCTTATTCTACGACGGTCATTGTCCCGAACATACCCATCTGTCGGTGGTTTCCAATACCGCAATAAAACTCAAACGTACCAGTCTGAGTCGGAGTAAAACTGAAGGTATTCTCACCTTCTTTGAAATCCTGCTTGACGTCGAGTTCATCAATGACAAAATTATGAACTCCTTTATTTTGGACGATCATCGTCACCTCAGAGCCTTTTTTCACTGTAAATGTCTTAGGAGTAAAAGAAAAATTTTCTGAGACCATGTTTACTGTCTGAGTGACGAGTGTCGCCTCGGGCGAAGCTTCTTCGTTATTTTGTTCCTCAACTATTTTTTGAGAAGGAATCTGGGATTCCGGTTGTTCGGAAGTTTTGGTTTGAGAGAAAAGATACACGCCACCTGCGATCAAAACAAGAAGAGTAACAACAATAAGATTTTTATTCATACTCATACCTCCTGTAAGTGAGTATATCACACATTTTTTGAGCTGGAGGAGGGAATTGAACCCTCGACCTACTGCTTACCATGCAGTTGCTCTGCCACTGAGCTACTCCAGCGAGCGATATTGAGCTTGGAGCAAGGTTTTCGGTATTTCGAAGTTCTTCCTCCAGCGAGCTCGCGGTCATTGTAATCGAACATGCCTGTTTTTGCAATCACGTCCACATTGAGGATTCAGTATTATGCAGGTTGTCAATCTCCATAAGGTACGCATAGAGCGGAGAGGCTTGTATAGTGACTTCAGCTCCAGTTGTGAGTGGAAGAATCTTTGGAGCGTTGTCGTATGCAAGCTGTGCCGGTCCACGCGTGATGGTGATCGTGACATGTTCGGATTCGTTAAAATAGATAGGATCAATTGGTTTTGTCGGATTATTAAAAGCCAGTCCGAAATTTTCTGTAAATGTTTTTCTGGTAATACTTTGGAAGTATCCGCTGCTCCCGAATGGCGTTGCTGCGACAACACCATCTCCGATGACATCGCTGGTTACCCTGTTTCCGTTTAGGCTGACGTACAAACGAACTGCAGAATAGGGAACGGCATTTCGGACGATACAATCGTTCATGGCGACGTATGTCTGTTCTTGGTAGGAGACTTGTAACTTCGGAAATCCCTTCTGTTTTAGTTCTCCGTTTGCCAGCTTTGTAAGGACGACATCTTCTTCAAGCTTCGAACATTTTTCGCAGTGGACGCTGCGACGGATCGGAAGTTTCGGTATCCCCGGATAGAGATTCTCAGCGTAAAGTAGGGTACCGTCACCTCCATAGGTAATGATAAGATCGGGATTTTGTGTGACTAGAGGCAAAGAAGAAAACTTGCGAAGTTTCGCAAGAAGAGGTTCTGTTTCCTTTCCGACGACAAGCACGTTCATGGCAGATGCGTTCCTTTTGTGCAGGGGGGAGGATTTGAACCTCCGTAGCCCTTTCAGGCGACGGTTTTACAGACCGTTCCATTTGACCACTCTGGCACCCCTGCGTATAGCTTCCTTATTATATCATCGAGGCTATGAGTTTTCAAAAGGATGTTTCTTCTTGAAGTGTCTTGAGTTTGTCTTTTGCAACTTGGGCGTACGGACTCTCGTTGTCGTAGGAAAGATATGTCTGGAACATTTTTTTGGCGCGCTCTTTTTTATTCAAATTTTCAGCGTAGAGCATGCCAAGGGCAAGGTACGCTTCTTTATAGTCAGGTCGTATGGAAACAGCCTTTTTGAACTCGGTTTCCGCTTGGGTATACTGTTTTGTCGCAATATACACCATGCCAAGATTGTGGCGCGCGTCCGAAAGCCGTGGGTCAGCGAAGATTGCTTGTTTCAGCTCTTTCTCTGCCTCAGGCAGGTTTCCCTGACGCAGGTATCTTTTGCCAAGTATTGTATGGGCAACAGCATTTTCTGGTTCAAGGGTCAACACTTGTTGGTATTTCATGACCGCGAGATCCTCTTTCCCTTCTGCTTCAAGAAGCGATCCCCAAAAAAGAATTGCTTTTGTTGCCTTCGGATTTGTAATGACCGTTCGTCTCAGCTCTCTATAGACACCTTGGAGTATTTCTTCATCAATCGCTTGTACGGACACTTTTAGATTGAAGTTTTGGTCCAGAAGTTTTAGCGGATCGGCATACAGGTATGCGTATTGGGAGAGGATAGGTTCGTTCTCGGGTATTTTCTTGAGATACACCAGAGCGTAGTTATCCCAATAGACAAGTGCGAATCCTGAGTCTTCTTCGGAAAGAAATTCGGCAGCAAATCCTGTAGATTTTGATTCGGTCGGAAACTCCAATACAAAATAGGTAATGTTATATTTCTCTATGACGTCATGGAGCTTTTCTTTTGTATTCGTCGATGCGATGTATTCATCAAAAAAAGAGGTGGGGTAATGCGCCCTTCCATCCATAAATACCAGTCGATTCGGATATCCTGCAAAAATAAGATAGCCCCCTATACCATAGTGGTTATACATGTTTCCGGTTATTCCAGCCTCGTCTAAGAATCGGGAAGCGTTGGTGGGTGTTTCGTCTTTGATCCCTAGGCCAAACGTACGGCGTTCTTTGCCGAGTATATATCCGTTTTGTATAAGGTACCACGAAGAAATCAGGAAAAATGAGCCGATGAGAAGTGAAAGGACGGTCTTTAAAACAGGACGTTTTTTCTGAGGAAGATGCTGAAAGATTCCTGTATCTAAATTGAGAAGGAACGGCAAAAATCCACCCAGGGTAAAATACGGAATCTGTCGTGTCTGTTGATACGCAAGAAAAAAAAGCGCCCCTGATAGGGCAAGAAAGGTGATGTTTACTTTTTTCGCAGACAGAAAGAAACCAAAGAGATAAAGAAGGGCGACGATAACAAAGAAGACGACATACAAGCTGTCACGATGCGCCCAGGAAAAGGGAGACATCCACTCATAGGTTCGAGCCATGTATGAATCGCTCGACAGGTGTTTGAAGGGAGCAATGAAGATTTCATAAGTATAAGGATTAATGAGTACGCTGAGGGTTGAAAGAATGGTGACGATCCAAAGTGTCCGTATTGATTTTTTTGAAAGGAGAGAAGATTGGATAAATGAAAATTTTCTTGAGAGGAATCGTTTGAGTGTCTCAAAAGAGATGAAGATCCAAACAGTTACAAGTCCGACAAGAAATGCTGGATGAAGGTTTGCCCAGACAAGAAAGAGAAGCGGGAAGAAAAAGACAAATCGGTGCGGGCGATGAGTATACAGAATCAAAGATCCTAATGTAATTACAAATAGAAAATGCGAGAACATTTCCGGCCGTTCCAGATAGCGATCGCCGTTTGTTACGAGAATAAGAGCAAGAAGAACAATACTGAAAAGAAATGGTAACTTTAGTTTCTTTGCAAAGAAAAGAAGGGTGAGAAGAGTAAGTCCGGCAAAGACGGTCTTAAAAATGATGATGCCGTTAACCTGGAAAAAATGAAAGACTCCATACAGGATAACATCTCCCAGCCATTGCCAGTTGAGCCAACGAAGGTTCTCAATAGGGTAGGAAAAAAGATCAAACTGTGGAATAGTTTTTAATTGCCACATGACTTCCCCAGCCCTGACATGCCACCAGAGATCTGTATCGCGGATAGAAATCACACTGATAGGAAGGAGCAGAAGAAGAAGCGAAAAGACGACGAATGTCTTAAGAGAAAGGTCGAAGAGGGAGGGTTTTTGTACCAGCTTTTTCATTCTTCTATTGTACGATATCCAAGAGAATTGTGAGCTGGAGGAGGGATTCGAACCCACGACCTGCTGTTTACAAAACAGCTGCTCTGCCCCTGAGCTACTCCAGCGAGCGGGTTCATTGTACCTCAAAAACGTGCTGGATTCAACCAAATCGAAGGAGGGTGAAGAGAATAAAAAACTACTTCCCCTCAGAGAGGGTAGTAGTTTGAAGGTATAAAGACGCCCGCCATGCTGTTGGTGTTTTGAAGGCTTCCCCTGGTCCTCCAGGTGGGAGCGCTGTCAGAAAAACCTCGGTCTTTCTGAACGTACGCCAGCCCTTTTAAGAAGTTGTGTGGAGGAAAATCATCCTCAAAACCAACCTCAGTCATAGCAGGCTAGCCATTTAGGCCACCCTTATTATAAATGGAGGTAATTTTCACTGTCAAGACGTTTTTGATGAGAATTTGATTAGAAGCCAGCTCAAAGCGACGGGTAACCTGTGAAAAGTTGAAATAATGTCGAAAGAATCGGTCCAATGAGTTGAAAGATAAGAGGTGAACCGACTGGAAAAAATAACACAAGAAGAAGGATGAAGATTCCATATTTTTCAAAAGAGAGCCATTCTAAGGAAAGATGTTTCGGTAAGAAACCCGCAACGACTTTAAATCCATCCAATGGATGAATGGGGATAAGATTAAAAAGACCAAGGAGGAGGGAGAAATAGACAAGAAGCGTCAGTATTTGTCCGAGAGGGGTGAGGGGAGAGAGGGAGAAAGTTCGTAGTATAAGAGAGGCAAAGAAGGCTATGGTAAAGTTTGATACCGGCCCGGCAAGAGAGATAAGCGCTGCATCTCTTCTGGGGTTGCGGAGGTTGAACGGGTCGAACTGAACAGGTTTGCCCCAGCCGAGACCTAAGAAAAGGATGAGGAGCGTTCCCATGGGGTCTAAATGTGCAATAGGGTTCAAGGTTAAACGGCCATCAACCCGGGGTGTCGGATCACCGAGCCTGTCGGCCACAAGCGCATGGGAAAATTCATGAACAGCGATCGAAAGAAGAAGCGCGATTGCGACAAAAAGAAAGGTTAGAGGGTCATCACGGAGCAGATTAAGTAGTGTCATATTTTTCGTTTTCTTGCAAGTCTTTTAGGCTTGTGTTATTATACCACACGAGGAGAATCTGTTATGGCACAGATGTGTGCTTTTTGTCAAAAAGGAATTCAAAGGGGTCACAACGTTAGTCATGCTAAGAACCGGACGAAGAAGATCTGGGTTCCGAACCTGCATTCTGCTCGGGTTATTGTTGACGGAAGAGTGAAACGGTTATCTTTGTGTACGAAATGTTTGAGAACCGCAGCTAAACCTACTGTTACCATGAATCAGGCACAGGCAAAGTAAAGTCTTTGTGTCCTCTCACGAACACGTCAAACGGCATCTCTTTTTTCCCTTCTAACTTTACCCTATGTCCCGGAAGAAACTGAAGTTTTTTACCGTTCCACTCGGTCCATGCCAGCGGCTCCGGGTACATTGCCCTGATTTTCCGCTTTGTTTCATCGTGCGGTTTCGTCCAGTCTATTTTGGCGTCTGTATGGGTCACCGTTGAGCAATACGACGCCTCCGCATCTCTCTGCGGCTTTGGTTGCAAAGTTCCGTTCAGATACAGCGGGAGTGATTCGATAAGAAGTTTTGCCCCTAAGTCGGCGAGTTTCAGGGAAAGAGTTTCTGTTGTGTCACTGTCTTCAATGGGTAGTTTTCCCTGGATTAAGATCGGTCCCTGGTCGAGTTTCTCATTCATCTTCATGATCGTTATTCCTGTATTTTTTTCTCCGGAAAGAATTGCGTGTTGTATAGGAGAAGCACCGCGATATTTTGGAAGGAGCGATGCATGGACATTGATATATCCGTATTTTGGCAAGGCTAAGAAAGATTTTGGAATAATTTTTCCGTATGCGGCGACAACACAAAGATCCGGATGAAGTGATTGAAAAGCATCTAAAAATGTAGAGAGTTTTTCCGTCTCGTGGACTTGAATTTTTTCTTTCAGGGCATATTCTTTTACCGGAGTCGGAGTTATGATTTTTTTTCGGCCGACTGGTTTATCCGGACGAGTGACAACACCGACAATTTTTATCAGAGATTCTTGTGAAAGCCATTCTAGGATTGTTCTGGAAAAAATGGTATTTCCGAAGAAGACGAGGGACGTCATAATTTAACCTCTAGGAGTTCCTCGTTGTGGACTTCATACATCTTACCTTTTTGTGAAAGAACATGATCGATGTAAAGAATTCCGTCGAGATGGTCCATCTCATGCTGCATGATTCGGGCGGAGAATCCTTTATAGGTCCGACGTACTTTTTTGCCAGAGATTGACAACCCTTCGATGGTGACAGATGTTGCTCTCTTGAGAGTCCCGTAGTATTTCGGTAAAGACAGACATCCTTCAAGGAGCTCTTCTTC
>DATDVM010000108.1:0-3891 GCA_035290005.1 Patescibacteria group bacterium
CTCCCGTCATAAGACGGAAGGTCCCATCTGCCGTGAGGTGAACCCGAGCATAGTGGCCGGTTGCAATCTTTGTGAAACCAAGACTTTTTGCTCGGTCAAGAAGAAGACCGAACTTAATTTCTTTGTTGCAGACAACATCCGGGTTGGGCGTGCGACCGATTTTATATTCCCGGAAAAAAGAATCAATAACTTTCTTTCGATATTCTTTCTCGAAGTTGAACGAAAGAAAAGGAATCCCAAGAGTCTGTGCCACACGAAGCGCGTCCGCACGATCACGATCAGGATGACACTGCGGTGTCTCCTTCCAACACTGCAAAAAACAACCCGTGACGTCATACCCTTCTTTTGCAAGAAGTGCAGCAGAAACGGAAGAATCAACTCCTCCCGACATGGCAACGAGTATCTTTTCTTTTTTCATAACGGTTGTATTATACATCGTCTTTTCTTCCTCTCCCCAACCACTCACAGTACTATATATAATACTAGGGGTTCATATATATGACGCTGGATCTACATCTCTTTCTCTATAATATGGAGAGATAAAGTATTCATATATTATTATTTATTCATAGCAGATAATAATTTTCATTATAGACTCAAGGAGCAAATTCCCTCCTTGCCGTCTCTGTTTTTTTCTCTCCCTATATTCCTATGGGTTTTCTTGACATATCCGACATATTCGGGTATATACAAACGCGTGAACGAAAAACATCGTCTCCTCCACCCGTTTCCAGAAGAACCAAAAAAGAATATTTCTCCTTTATTTTTAAGGGCATTCTCTGTTTTCTTTTTTATCAGCATGGGAATGACAGCGGGATACACGATACGAGCTATCCAGGAAATGCATATAAGGGAAGCGAGTCGCTCCCAGCTTGAGACAGAGCTTCAACTTCCTGAACTGGTGATCAGTGAGAAAGCGAGTTTCGAAACTATCCTCCGTCAGGGTGACGAAATCGCTTCTCGCTATAAAGCGGTCACCGCGACCGACGGGATCGTAGTCGGAGGAAATAGCCAGGAGGTTGCAATCCTCACAAAACTTCCCGAGGACCCGTCAAGGCCACGAGGAGAAGGATATGACGTCATTAACCACCTATTTTTCGCCGCGCATGAATCTTTAGAACAAGGAAAAAATTTCTCTATCGGCGATAAAGTCAATGGAAAAATTATATTTCTCCAACTCAAAGGACAAGAGGATGTTCTTCCCGTTCCAGTCCGTATTTTCCATACGAACGAAAAAAAACAGGTTCTTGAGAAAGAAGAATATAAACCGCTGCTTGAGGAAATACGAACGATTGAATCAAACAGGGACCCGAATACGCAAACGGGCACCGTTACAAGCAATACGACAGGGAATATTACTGCGAAGTAGTACGGACTCGTGATCTCACTCTCGGCTTGAGTAAATACTCGTCAGTCCCCTTATCAAGATCGATAAACTCATCCGCCTCAGCGGTCAGCTTGCTTGATGTTGACCTTCCAAACGCTGCAACCTCTACCCGATGGCCGTGGTTTTGAAGATAGTCAACAAGGTCAACAAAGTCTCCGTCACCCGAAACAAGAATAATCACATCGAGCTTCGGAGCCATCCTGATAATATCCATCGCAATGCCGACATCCCAGTCCCCTTTCTTGGCTCCACCCGGAAAAATCTGGATGTCTTTACTTTTGACTTCAAACCCAGCATGCTGAAGCGCATCGAAAAAAAACTGTTCTTCCGGAAATGAAGCACGGATCACATACGCAAGTGCTCTTATCACCGGACGCCCACCGACGACATTTTTTAAGATATTTGAAAAATTGACTTTTGAGTTGTAGAGATGCCGCGCAGAGTAATACATATTCTGCACATCGACAAAGACACCAACCCGTTGATTTGCATTTTTTACCATACCCTCATTATACCTCTTTTCCTGCCTTCTTTCGAGAGACAATTTGCACCACATCCATAGCTATCTCAAGCGAGGCGTTCGGTTTCCCGATCGCAAACAAACGGTCTTTGATGCGACGATAGTGAGACGGATCATCAAGCATAAGATTCAGTTTATAGGCAAGGGATGTGACATTACGGAGATACATCGCAACGCCCCGTTCAAGCAAGAAAATCGCGTTTGCTTCTTCCTGGCCCGGAGTCGGATTGATAAGAAGCATCGGAACATGCATCGCAAGACATTCGGACACGATAAGACCCCCGGGCTTGGTGATGATAAGATCAGTCGCGGCAAGTTTATTCGCCATGTCATCAATAAATCCATAGAGTTTATACTGCATCTGTGACCGCCTCAAGACAGCCTCAACTTCATCTTTCACCTGTTCTCCTTTTCCTATTCCAACAAGGAGCTGGATGTCGGGTCTTTTTGTAGCGACGAGTTCTTTCACGACCGACGCTGTTTTCGTCCGTCCGGTGAGGCCGTGAAGAACGAAAATCGTTTTTTTCTGAGGATTTAACCCAAGCGAGGTGATTGCCTCATTCCTCGTTCGGGGATTCGTGAATTCAAACCCTATGGGTATTCCTGTGGCACGAACCTTGCCTGATGGAATTTTCAGTCGCTTCAGGACTGAGGCCATTTCTTCTGTCGCAACATAATATTTGTCGATATAGGGATGTACCCATCCCGTATGGACTTCATAGTCAGTCAGAATCCCAACCACTTACGTTTGAAGCTTTCTTCGTTTCCGAAGGTCAGAAAGAAGGATCAAAGGGTCCGGGTGCGTGGCAACGATCACATCGGGAGCAAACTTTTTTGTCCGTTTCAGGAATCCCGGCGTTGAGATTTTATCCCACAACAATCGAAGCTTTCTGTTTGCATCATCATTTTCTTTTTCTGGTTCAAGAAATCGCTGATAAAGGACGTCAAGAAGCTCTGGAGCATAGCGTGACGTATAGTCATAGCCTTTCGCATAGACGCTTTGTAAAATGCTTGGAGCATATTCAAGAAGGTCTGCCACTTCAACCTTGGCGTCTGTCCCGAGGACGTGGAGAAAAGCTTCCTTGAGCGCATGAGAGGCTTTTAGATGTCCCGTTCCTGCTGAAAGATAGAGAATGAGTACTTTCATGCCTTTCACTCGCGATACCGTCTCTCCACACGGATATCCGTCTATGATCGAACCGTGCGGGTTTGAATGCGGGAAATATTATACCTCTCTATAAGGTGTTTCACTCGTTTTTTTTGCTGCTCTGTTGCCGATAATAAGAAACTCTCAACTATTTCGAGCGTAAAGCTATACGTTTTCTCGGTACTTATTTGTATAAACTCTTCCTTGGTGCTCAAACTTTTGAAGAATTCCTGAACAATACGAGGGTTCTTCTTATGTCGCGTAATAAAATCGGTAAATACGTCCGCATCGTCTTTGGGAAATTTCTTCAGAAGTTCTATCGCGACTGCTTCGCGGAGTGTATTTTCAAGAGAAACAACATATGTTTCTTTCTCTTTTTTTGCGTAGCCGGCGATATCCAACATGTCTTCTAGAAAATGCTTCAGTGTTCCGTGTATCATGAGGAGTACTTCTCAACCAACTGTCCAGCTTTCGAAAGAAACGGTTCTGTGACAGGTGTATCAAGTCCCACAAGAGGAGTGATTCCCCGCGTCATTCCCTCAACATTTTCCTTACCAAATGCCGCCTTAAGAAACTGAAGCGTGACTTGACGTGATTCAAGAAATGTTTCTATTCCTTTGGCGACCTTTAACGGAGAATGTTCACCTGTTTCGGGCATGTACCTTTCCCTCTACATCTAACGGTATCATACCCAAAAGTACCATGTCAAAAGACTCTTGCATTTTGTGTTCGTTTCTGTGTACTATGGATGAAAGAGACGTCACCTCTTGGGGAGAGGCACACTTCATGTCAGAGTTAGAGGGAAAGAAATTATCTGTTGCTATTCCAGCCTACAAT
>DATDVM010000109.1:0-3708 GCA_035290005.1 Patescibacteria group bacterium
GTTCGGTGCCTCTATATATTCGTCCTCATCCACTCCTATCGGTCCACCTTTCTCCTCTTCGCGCAGGAGCCGGGGCGTTGTCTTACCGTCAAAAATCGTCACCTCTGTATCTGCGTACGTCACAGGTCCAGCGGTTAGGAAAAGGGCTTTTTTCAAAGGCAAGCCCTCCGGTAGCTCCATGCTTACCGGTTGGCCGGCTTCAATGTTCTCAACCGGATAGTTGACTTTTACGATGGGTGCGACTTTCTTCCAGTCTTTCGCTATTTCATCCAAATTGATTTCTTGACCCTGGGGATCGCGCACCCATTTCGGGACGATTGGGGTTGTTCTCCAAAATATTTCATCAAAGGGTCTCGCTAGTCCTCCGGCCAGTGACTCAAACTCCCGGGTAAAATCGTAGTCGAGCTGAGGTACCGTTTCCTGATCTTCCTCGGGTGATGGAACGGGAGTAGGATCGGGAATAACGTCTTCCGTCGCGGAACGGCAATTTCCCTCGCACACGGCGGCGTTTTGGTGGCATTGGCCCTTGCATGCATCTGCGTCAACCTCGGACGTTAATGGAGTACAATAATTATCGATACAAGAGCCGAATTCGCTGTAGCATGAATCCATACACGCGCTGTTTGTCTGGGCAACGGTCGAACCTGAGTGGGTCACAAACAACAACCCTATGAATAGAACGCTAAAGAAAAAAACAGGAAATAATGACTTGTTTTTTCTCATACACCTATTTCGCTCTATAAACATCATACCTTACCGCTGTTCTCGGGTGTCAAGTCCTACACCTATAAGCAAGAATCATTTCGCCATCGCTTTTTGACGAAGGTCTAGCGGCATTTTCTCGATGGCATACCTAAGCGCAGTCCTCGGCATGACGTTTTTGTGTTTCATCACATAGCCAAATACATCCTTCTGATGCGTTCGACTTGCCTCCTTCAACATCCACCCATACCCTTTTTGGACCATATCATCGGAATCCACAAGCAACCGGTCAGCAATTTCAAAAACATCCTTCAGGAACATTCCTTTTTTAGCAGGAACAATAAGAGTCACCGCTGCTGCCCGCCTGGCCCAACGGTTTTTCGACGTTGTCCAGATTTTTAATTTCTCAATATATTCAGGGAATTGTTCCATAAACGAGCCAACCGTGTGATTGCAGAGTGTATCGCATTCTGCCCAGTTATCAATATATGTTTCAATCCAGCGCTCAAACGTTTGAAAATCCGTAGGTTCAAAATCCTTTCGAAGCGCATACGCCCAATTTGCGGCAACCAACGCTTCCTCACAGTACCCACTCTGTAACAGTTCTTCGCAGAGGTCAAATACCTCTTTCTTTTTGTCGCCCTGAATCTTCTTGAAGTTTTCTTTCGCGATTTTCTCTACAAGGTGAGACTTTACTCCATGAAAGAGAACTTTTTCCTTAAAGAATCTCTGGAAACTTGCCTTTGTTTTATCATCAGCGTTTTTTTGTAAGTCTTTTCTGACAGTGGAAACAATCGCATTCATACCATCTGATTGTATCAAAATCTTCTTTTCTCACACATTGGGAGTCCATGTTCTACTCTTACAGACTTATTACTTTTTTTCTTAGAGGACTCTTACACTCATCCTTTTTAATAATACGTAGAATTGAAAGGAGGTGATAAAAAAATGAATATTAAAAAAGCAATTGCAACTGCAACGACATCTGCCCTCTTATTCGGGTCGATGGCGTTTCCTGCTTTGGCTGCAAAGCCGCCAGGAGCGCAAGTATTTAGCGTCTACGATGAAACGTACGACGGTCTTCAGGTAGGTACAGACTCTGATATCGGCAATGTCGAAGCGACAGCAAATCCAGGAGGACAAGGTCGACTTATTGTGAATGTTCATGTGCAGAAAGCTGCTCCTAACTGCGAACTCAGTGTCGAGTTGGTAAGAGGAACAGGAGCTTCCAATGGTGGACTTGATAGTTCTGGACACACAGGATCGATACAGGTTCTCGGAACATTAACAACCAATGGAGTCGGAAATGGCAATGCCCATTTCGATATTCCAGTAGGAGATGGTGTTCTGGACACCCAGATGTGGGGTCATATTGACCTAGAAGACTATGGTGCCGCCTGTACAGAAGCAGACGGAACCAATGTTCAGCCAAACGAATATGGGGCAGCTCCAGACCCATCCCTCGTGACACCGTTCACATGGATGGAATAACAGAAAGAGGTTGATGCCCTTTCCAATCGCCCAGATACATCCTCAGGATTTCCTGAGGATGTATTTTTTATCACAAACTAAAGTAAGTTACTTCGAATATGCTGAATGGCTCTTGCGGTATTCAGGTCCTCTACAAGGCGAGACGATTCTTTGAAGTTCATCCAACCGATTTGGTGGAACTCAGTCGCTAATTTGTCTTGATCCGGATGAAAGAGTTCTTTCTGAAGCGAAATAAAATACCAGATATCGTAATGACGAAGGCACCGAACCTTTGACGGACGCCTTATCGTTGTAATCGTAAGGAGAGATGGTCCGATAATCTGATGCGGATCAAGTGTAAGACCCCATTCCTCACCGACTTCCCGTTCCAGCGTTTCTCTCGTCGTTTCTCCCTCATCGACATGTCCGCCGTTAAATAGCCATTTCCCGGATTTAATGTGATGACCTAAAAAAAGATTTTTGGACTTCGGATCAAACGCGGCAAAATAGACACAGAAGTGAGTGAGCGGGTTCTCATCCCGAGAAAATTTTCCTTTTTGGAGTCTTCGTAAAAAAGGGGAAGCGACATCATAATCAAGAAAACGGCTTTTGACGAGGGTTTTCAGTTCGCTGCGTAATCGATCACTCATGGAGTCATTATACAAACGTTTTTAGTTTTTGACGACATTGAGTTTCTTCGGAATATTGCGAAATCTTCGTTGTGTTGAGTCTTTTTTGACTTCGCACTTCACCAGCATTTGTCTTGCTTCAAGATACGCAGGAAGCCTGTGTGCCTGCACAGGACCGGCGTCTTTTGGCATCATTCTCGTAAAGGTGAACGTCAAGGTCGGAATCCTTTTCCCTAAAAACCTCTCTGCCATGAAATGAACTCGGAATGCCTCTTCAGTCACCAAGTACTCACCGTCTTCTTTTGCCTTATGCTTATCAGGTTCTCCCGAAAAATCGATCGATAGTCTGTCGCCTAAAAGATGCCAAACAGCCTGGTTGGCGATTGCTGCCCGTACTTGAGCTTCCGGTTCTTCCTGGAGATCTCCGGTTTCATGGTACAGAAGGGATTTGTGACCATCGCTGCAGACAAATCTGACCAGCTTCCCCAGCATGTTCTGTTCCATCAGATGCTGTTGGGTCGATATCTTTTCTTTTGCTGTTTTTTCGAGTGACATCGTGTCCTCCTTATGCATCCTCAACCAGTGGATGTGCTCTGATATAGGTAATTTTGCGAATCGGATAATAAAATCGGGAGCCGTTCATTTGATCTTCAATCTGAATACTCGGAAGATAATCACTTCTCCTGTGAATAAGAACATGAACAGGCTCTTTGGGCACTCTCCACAGCCGCAGAAAACGTGGAGAAATGTCGCATTTATATAAGTAAGGCTTCAACGGTCTATATTGCCGGTCTTTTACCTGAAAGTAAGAAAGGGATCGTTCATCGTGAATCGGTGTCAGAGTACTGATATCTTCAAGTGCAGAAAAGATACCTTCCATGTCGCCTTCAAGAAGCGTGGTCGGTTC
>DATDVM010000110.1:0-7526 GCA_035290005.1 Patescibacteria group bacterium
ACCGGTTTGATACGCTTACCGTTCATAAGATCAAAAAAGCCAACGGACAGAAGTACTTTATCGGCCCAAGCAAAGATAAACTTGACAGGCAGGAATACGTCAAAAAGAAAGTAAAAATAAAAACGACACACGCAAGGTGTGGCTATTTCACCAAAAAAGTCTGGCAGATTCAAACTGTCGCATCCGTGACTGAACACACCTGGGTCGCTCCGAACCGTCCTAAACCTTCCAAACGTTGAATCCGCTAACTTACTATGATAAAATACGCCTACGATGGCAAACGCGAAAGTTATCGAGAAAAAAGGATCCGTTGTTATTTTTTCTGTAGTCGTCCCGAAAGAGGACGTCAAAAAAACGTACGACCATGTCGTATCGGATATGGCGAAACATACTGAAGTAAAAGGATTTCGAAAGGGACAAGCTCCCCAAAAAATGGTCGAGGAGAAACTCGACACACAAAAGCTTTACCAATCAGCCCTTGAACATCTTTTACCCAAAGTATACGTTGAAGCAGTACAAACACTGAATCTGCAACCGATTGCTGATCCTCAAATTGAAGCCACATCACTCAAAGAAAATGAAGATTGGAGCTTCAAAATCACGGTTGTTGAGAGGCCTGAAGTCATACTCTCAGGATATATCGAGAAAATCCAGAAAGAACTCGCACCATCAAAAATTGTGGTCCCTGGAAAAGAAGAAACTGAAGCTCAAAAGAAAACATCGGAAGAACAAAGAATAGGAAGAATTCTGTCCATTCTGAAAGAATCAGCCAAAGTTGATATTCCCCAGCCTCTGATTGACCAGGAAGTCCAACGAAAACTTTCGTCCCTTATTGACCAGACAGCACGCTTAGGATTAACAGTTGACCAATACCTCAGCCGAACAGGAAAAACCAAAGAAATGATTACCAAAGAGTACGACACACAATCCCGAGAGGACATTCTCATGGAACTAGTGCTAGATGCGGTCGCAAGAGATGAGCAGGTCGAAGTCAGCCAGGCTGAAATCGAACAGGCAATAAATAGCGCTCCTGACGAGGAAACCAGAAAAGCCCTTTCTACATCGGACCAAAAACTCTATCTTGCCTCGATTATCCGGAAACGAAAAACAATTGACAAGCTCATGTCATTATAATATAATTACACGGGTATTAAGTAAGGCACAATATGGCAGATCAAGCACCGTTTGAATCTATCGGATTTTCAAGCTCTTCACCCACTCAGCAAACGAAAAGCAGAGCGGGTATTTCTCGTGCAGAAAGCTATGAAACGCTTCACGACGTTTCACACGCTGTTGCCGAGCGAATACCCCAAACCAGAGTAGAAGAGCGACCGGTAGCTAAGGTTGATCTTTCAAAAATCCGAAAAGAAGTCACTGATAAAAAAGAAGCGGCGACAACCATTGAGTCGCTTCAAAAAGCTCCGACTGAAAAACCTTTTGCCCGGGCAGTACAGATGGCAACAGAACGAATAAAGCCAGAATTCGCACGGGTGACACGCGTCGTTGGAGGAGAGAAAATCACTTTAACTCAAGACACAAAAAATCTCACAGATGACGAAGTTACACATATTGTCGCTCATCAGGGGCTGATGGATCGACTGATCGGCGTTGCTGATACCATGTTCCGTAAACTTGTTTCTGCACCGAAGACAATAGCTCAAGATATCTTCAGTGCTCCTGAGGGTGATGCTGCATTCTGGATGGCAACTCACAAAAACCAGCTCCACGACGAGACAAGTGGAGAATTCCGTGGCCAAGGTTCAAACGCTTTAGGATAAATCTCCTCTTCTTGAAAAAATCCGTTTCTTCCCGTACAATACCCACGTACACGCGGGTGGTTAGCTC
Organism: Patescibacteria group bacterium; assembly: GCA_035290005.1. Taxonomy (GTDB): domain Bacteria; phylum Patescibacteriota; class Microgenomatia; order DATDVM01; family DATDVM01; genus DATDVM01. The sequence goes on from DATDVM010000110.1 coordinate 1,846, forward strand.
AGCTGGTTAGAGCGTCACGTTGACATCGTGAAGGTCGCAGGTTCGAGTCCTGCATCACCCACAAAACGTACTCTTGACAGCAAAACGTACGATTGTATAATGCAAGCACATATCTGACACTGTTGCATGAGACCTCACCAACCTCAAAGTGTCAGCGGTAGCTACTTCAGAGAAAGTAGAAAAGTGCCCCACAAAGGGGAACTAGGGTGGAACCACGGAGTATACCTTCGTCCCTAAAGAAATTAGGGAGAAGGTATTTTTTATGATTTTTTCTACATGTCAATCTTTTTACACTGCACAAACCATCACCGCCCGCGGGGCGGAAAAGAATGTCTTGTCCTAGTCGAATATTTCAATTACCATAAGATTAAGGAGTAATAAATGAACAAAGATCAAAAAGAACGAGTAGATACACTTCGCCATTCAGCATCGCATGTCCTGGCAGCTGCTGTTTTGCGTCTCTATCCGGGAACAAACCTGGGTGTCGGACCTGCAATTGAAGACGGATTTTATTACGATTTTGAGTTCCCGAAACCGATTACAGAGGATGACCTCCCCAAGATCGAAGAGGAAATGAAAAAAATCGTCGAGGAAAAACATCCGTTTGTCCGAAGTGAAAAGTCTCTCAAAGACGCAAAAGCATGGTCGAAGAAAATCAACCAACCGTATAAACTCGAACTTCTGGAGCAAATCGAGAAGACAGGGGATACGGCAGTCGTAGATGCCGGTACAGTCGCGAAGAAAAACGCTCCGAAAGTAGATTCAGTCAGCTTTTACCAAAGCGGAGAGTTCGTGGATCTGTGTCGAGGTCCTCATGTTGCAAGTACCAAAGATGTCAAGGTCTTCAAACTTCTTTCAGTCGCCGGTGCGTACTGGCGGGGGAGTGAGAATAACCCGATGCTGACACGTATCTACGGAACAGCATTTGAGTCAGATCGTGAACTCGACGAATATCTTGTCCTCCAGGAAGAAGCAAAAAAACGAGATCACCGGATGCTAGGGAAAAAACTTGATCTCTTCGTTTTTTCCCAACTTGTCGGCGGAGGACTTCCGTTATGGACTCCGAAAGGAACAATACTCCGTAACCTTCTTGACGAATTTGTCTGGAGTCTCCGAAAACAAAAAGGCTACCAAAAAGTTACGATTCCCCACATCACACGGAAAGAATTGTATGAAACGTCAGGTCATTGGGAAAAATTTGCCAATGAACTTTTTAAGATCGAATCGCGGGAAGGTCATTTCTTTGCAATGAAACCGATGAACTGTCCGCACCATACGCAAATTTATGCGAGCAAGCAGAGAAGTTACCGGGAAATGCCTGTCAGATTTTGCGAGACGACAATGTGCTACAGGGACGAACAAAGTGGAGAACTTTCGGGGCTTTCCCGTGTTCGTGCATTCACACAAGACGATGCTCATGTCTTTTTACGAAAATCTCAGGTAGAGGATGAATTCTTAGCAACGTGGGATATTATTGACGAATTCTACCGTGCGTTCGGATTCGAGCTTCAGGTCAGGCTTTCGCTCCATGATCCTGGTCATATGGAAAAGTATTTGGGAACAAAAGACGTCTGGAAAGATGCAGAAGCTCAGCTTCGTAACGTGGTCAAGAAACGCAAAACGAACGCCTATGAAGCTCCGGGTGAAGCCGCGATGTACGGGCCTAAAATTGATTTCATGGCAAAAGACGCACTACAGAGAGAATGGCAAGTTGCAACAATCCAGCTTGATCTGAACATGCCGAAACGGTTTGGTCTTTCCTGTATCAATGAAAAAGGCGAGAAAGAAGATATCGTTATGATGCACTGCGCCATTATGGGCTCCATTGAGCGGTTTCTTTCGATTCTCATCGAACACTATGCAGGGAAGTTTCCTGTCTGGCTCGCGCCGATACAAATGGTTGTCATCCCAATCGCTGACAGGCATCTTAAGTATGCACACGCTGTGGCGAAACGTTTATCTGATGGAGATATGCGAGTCGAAGTTGATGACCAGACTGAATCGATGCAGCTTAAAATCAGAAACGCGCAACTGATGCAGGTTCCCTATATGCTGGTTGTCGGCGACAGGGAAGAAACATCGCAGGCTGTCTCGGTCCGGCTTCGAAGTGGAGAAGACTTAAAAGCAATGCCGATTGTCGACTTTATTGCAAGGGTAAAGGAAGAAGTTGCGAAGCGAACGTAGTTATGGTACACTTCGGCCAGTAAGAAAAGAGGGAGGCCCTTCTAATTCGACGATTCTATAAAATTAACCAGTATATTTCTGCTCCCAAGCTACGGTTAATAGGCGAAGAGGGGAAGCAGTACGGAGTTGTCGATAGGATCGAGGCGCTCAAGAAAGCTCGTGAACTAGAGGTGGATCTTGTGGAGGTAGCTCCAGAAGCGAATCCGCCAGTAGCGAGACTGATAGATTTTGCACGCTTTAAATACGAACAGCAAAAAAAAGAACAAGACGCCAGGAAAAAACAGAAAAAAATCGACGTCAAGGAAGTTCGTTTGAAGCCGTTTGTCGGAGACCATGACCTTCATGTCCGAATCAAACGGATAAAAGAATTCCTGCAAGACGGTGATAAAGTAAAAGTTTCTGTCTTTTTCCCCGGAAGACAAATTGTTCACAAGAACTTCGGATACGAACTTCTGGAACGTATCAAGGCAGAACTTGGCGGAGTCATGGAAATAGAAAGAGATCCGTGGTTCGAAGGAAAACGGCTGGTAATGTTTATACAACCGTCCAAGGAAATAAAACATGGCAAAGCAAAAAACTCGGAAATCACTCAAAAATAGAATAAAAGTCACCGGAACCGGTAAACTTCTACACCGGTCAACGCATATTCGCCATCTTCGTACACATAAGTCAAAAGCACAACGTCGAAGATTGAGCATTCAGAAAGAAACAGTCGGAGCACTTCGAAAGAAATTCCGGAAGATGCTTCCGTATGATGTGAGGTAAAATCAAATGGCACGTGTTAAAACAGGATATACAAGACGACAGAGACATAAAAGATTACTCAAGTCTACCTCAGGATATCGCGGCACAAAATCGCGTCTTGTGAAAGTTGCCCATGAAGCACAACTTCATGCAGGACAATATGCATTCCACGGAAGAAAACTGAAGAAACGAGATATGCGAAGTCTTTGGATTATCAGAGTCAGCGAGGCAACAAAATCATTGGGTGTTCCATATAAAGACTTCATGTACGGCCTGAAAAAACATAATATTGCCATCAACAGAAAGATGCTGGCAGAACTTGTCAGAGAAAACTTTGAGGCATTTAAGAAGATCGTGAACCAGGCTCAGGGACACTAAACCTGAAGATAAAAAATAGTCTGGCTCACGAAAACCTACTTCCTAATAAGTAGGTTTTTTTATATAGTTAAGGAAGAGGGTGTATGCAGGAAAAGTTGTTACAACTTTCATCTCAGGCACGGGCTGCGTTCTTATCGGCTTCAAACCGTGTCGAGCTTGAAGACATGTACCGAACCTATCTCGGGAAAAAGGGAGAGCTCAACGTTATCTTGCAGGAACTTCCCAAATTACCCACGGAAGTTCGCTCTTCAATCGGAAGCATTGCAAATGAGGTAAAGAAAGCGCTTCTTGTGTTATACGAGGAACAGAAAAAAAAACTTTCAGAGGAACACCTATCAACACTTGAAGAAAAAGAAACTATTGACGTCACCTTACCCTCTCCGAAACGAACTCTCGGACATTTTCATCCCATCACTCAGTTTAAAAAAGAAATTCTCGATTTATTTACATATCTCGGATTTCAGGAATTCGACGCACCATATGTCGAGACCGATGCCTATAATTTTGAACTTCTAAACATGCCGAAAAACCATCCAGCCAGGGACTTATGGGACACACTGTATGTAACACCACAGGGAGAAAAATACCAGCCGGGAGAACTTCTGCTTCGGACGCACACATCAAACATGCAGGTTCGGGCGATGGAAGAAATGAAACCACCGATTCGAGTCATGACGTTTGACCGCTGTTTCAGGTATGAAATGCTTGATGCCAGGCATAGCCACACCTTTTCCCAGTTTGAAGTCTTGTATGTGGATACAAACGTCACGATGAAAACACTGAAAGGCCTTTCTGATTATTTCTTAAAGGCAATTTTCGGGGAAAAAGCCCGTTCTCGTTTTCGACCGAAGTATTATCCGTTCGTTGAACCGGGTGTAGGTGTTGATGCCCTCTGCGTTTTTTGCAATGGTAAAGGCTGCAAAGTCTGCAGTTTTGTCGGCTGGTTCGAGATAGCTGGAGCAGGAATGGTTCACCCTGCTGTTTTAAAAAATGGAGGAATCGATCCTGATAAGTACTCTGGGCTCGCATGGGGATTCGGTCCTGACCGAATGCTGATGTTACGATCGGGCATAGACGACATTCGTTTACTGTATGAAAACGATGTCAGATTTTTGGAGCAATTCTAAATGAAAATACCTCTTTCGTGGTTACAAACATACGTAAAGCCGTCTTTGTCGTTGCCTCACCTTGCCGATGCACTTTCCCTTACATCAATCGGGACAACACTTGATGGAAAGGACGTTCTTGACCTAGAAGTCACATTCAATAGGGGAGACCTTCTCTCTGTTTTAGGGGCTGCTCGCGAAGTCGCGACAATTTGTAAGGCTCCTCTTACATACGCACCTGTTCCGGAGAAATCCTTTGCCTGGAAGAAACAAACAGTCTCCTCCTTGTCTGTTGAAATTCACGATAAAAAGCTGTGTCCATTCTATGCATTGGCGAAAATTGAAGGAGTAAAATTAGGTTTTTCTCCGAAGGAAATCCAAGACAATCTGAAAAAAGCTGGGATGAGACCGATCAATAACCTCGTTGATATTACAAACTACATTATGCTCAGCTACGGCCAACCACTTCATGCGTTTGATGCAACAAAAGTAACACACGAAAAAATCCAAGTCAGAAGAGCATCGTCCGACGAAAAAATCAAAACCCTTGACGGAAAAGAAAGAAAATTGCAAAAGGATATGCTTCTTATCTGCGATCCGAAAAGACCAGTTGCTGTCGCGGGAGTCATGGGAGGAGAAGACTCAGAAGTCTCAGGAAAAACGACCACCATTCTTCTTGAGGCTGCAATTTTTGATCCGATCTCAATACGAAGTACTGCCAGATCTCTCGGACTTCGTTCGGAAGCCTCATCGCGTTTCGAACACGGACTTACCGAAGAGAACCTGAAGCAAGCGCTTCATGAGGCAATCACTCTCTACGAGACCCTCACTGGAGGAAAATTAACTGCCTACAAAGAAGTCGGGACTAAAACTGCCAAGAGATATAAAGTTCTTGTTCCCGAATCAAAAGTGATACAACTTTTGGGGGAAACTGTCCCGATAAACGAATCTATTGATCTTTTGAAACGTCTCGGATGCGAAGTTAAAACGACAAAAAGTAAAAAAGGATATACGCTTACTGTTATTCCACCGTATTGGCGTTCTGACCTTGTCTCCAGTGCTGATATTGTTGAAGAAATCGCCCGTATGAGGGGATATGAAAAAATTCGGGGCGAACTTCCAGTCGGGAATGTTCCTCCCCAACGAACAAATCCGCTTTCAGAGCTTACCAAAGATATAAAACTTGCACTAGTCGGTTGCGGCTATGATGAAATGAACTCTCCCTCTTTCGTGTCGGGTGTTGATCTTCAAAAGATCGGCTTCAGGGAG
>DATDVM010000111.1:0-2517 GCA_035290005.1 Patescibacteria group bacterium
TAACCATGGTAGTTCTGACACACAGATCACTGAGATTGAGTTGATGGTGAGAAACGGCGGATTTGGGCTGGATTTAACGACAGGAGGGACGGCTACCTCAAGCACAGATAATCCTCCTAACGAAGGCGATGATCAAGCCTTTGATGATTACACAACGACCAAATGGCTAGCATTGGGAGATTCTTCTCCTTGGATAGCTTATCAATTTTCTTCGAGTAATAAGTATGTCGTACGTAAGTATAGGTTGACGGCTGCCAACGATGCAGGAGACAGGGACTTGAGAACCTGGTATTTCGAAGGTTCAAATGATGGGACCAACTGGACTCAGCTTGATTGGAGAAATAATATCACCTGGCCGGAAAGACAAATGAAGAGGGAGTTTACCTTTGAGAATTCTACAGCCTATGAATACTACAGACTGAATGTCGTTTTTAATTGGGGCAGTGGTGATACACAGCTTGAAGAGATTGAGTTGATGGAAGCGGATCCTTCTGATATTGCTACTGGTAAATCAGGTATGGCCAGCAATATTACCGCGCTGGCTGATACAATAGACAAAATTCATCTTGCTTATGTTGATGGATCAGATTACGTTCAGTATCGATCGTGTGCGGCCGTTTGTACTGGCAATTTTAGTTCAGCTACGAGACTGGACACAGCTGCGACTAATACGTATGTGACAGCATCGGTAAATACCGCGAACAATAATATCTACGTATTGTACCTTCGCAGTAGCACGGTTTATTACAAGCTCTACTCCGGTAGCTGGGGGAGCGAAACAAACACCAACTGGAATGAAGGGACTTCGCCAACGTATCTCACTTCGAACTACGGAGATAACGGAAGAATTTTTGCAGAATGGACCTCGGGTTCATCATCGCCATACACCATCAACTGGGACGTAATCATTATTCCTGAAAATTTTCTTCTTTTTTCAAGTGTCGCGTTTTTACTGCCGCTAGCCTACAGAAAACGCCGAAAAAAATAGTTTTTTTCCTTTCTTGACAAGAAATATTCCAGGTTGTTCACACGTAGGTGATTCTTTCAAAGAAAGATTTGTCTTCTGTGGCGTGAGCGTCTGATGTTTCCCGCCAAGCGCTTTATAAACGGTGCAATCTATATAATCAATATATCAAAGAATGTCGTAATTAAGGGAAAATTTTTCCCTGACTGGAGCTGCTTAAAGCGTTTCAAGAGAAATATATTAGCAGAGAAAACCATTGGAATTGGTCCGACAATGAGGTGCGAGATATGGCTGTAGAGGCTGCGCTTGCAAATCCCTCGGTTTCAATTTCTCAGTTTCTGCCAGAGCTACCAAAGAAGGATTATGGCTCTCCTGTCATCGGTTACTTTGGGGTTCAGAAGATTCTAGAGAAAAAAAAGAATTAAATACTAGTGAAAAAAGATTGAATCGTGTCCAGAAGTTGCATGAAATGCGGGAAAAGTGAAGCTTCCGTTTCAGTTATACAGCCTCGAGATATTACATCTCAAATTATACCTTCTCCGCTTTTTCCTTATGCTCCATGCCGATCCTTCTTCGATAAGGTGTTGATGTTTTTTCTTCTTGTATTTAATGAAGTACTAATTACGATCGTCTCGATCTTACTCTTTAGTAGAAAAAAGTTTCAAGGCAACCTTTCCTCTATAGAAATAGGCTTGATTAGCAATCCTGGGGATATAGTGTTAAAAAGAGTCCCTTTTGTCTCGATTCACTTAGCAATCTACAATGAAAAGCGCGTGATTGACCGATTACTCACGTGTTTTTCCAACAAGGAGTACACAAACTTCGAAGTCGTTATTGTCGATGACTTGACCGATGAAAAAGTGGAGTTTCTAGAAAAATGGGAAAAAGGATAAAAAAATTCTCCATAGAAAAACAAGAGGAAGATTTAAGCGAGGGGCTCTACGAAATGCGTTAGAGATTATGGATCGACCTACAGAGTTCGTAATTGTGTTGGATGTAGACTTACCCGGATACGATTTTAGTCCGAGTAGGGTGTTTGTAGAATGGACGACAGGATAAAGTGTGCCGTATAGTATGAATTGGGATTATGTTGTTGTTTCTGAGCGGTTGTTCTTCTTCATGATACTTACATTTCTCCCCCGACCGTTTTTAAAAAAAGAGAAAATGTGGTTTCTTAGTAAGAAAAATCAATTCTTGACAGTAATACCCCTGGTTGTTAACATAAAATAAGAACTCTTGGTGAACAAATTATGGCCTCAAACCGTCTGTCCGCTGAACAAAAACTAAATGCTGTTGATCTTGTTCTAAAACAAGGGAAAACTGTTTCATCGGTTGCGGCATCGCATGCTGTGACACGGCAAGCTCTTTATAAATGGATCAAAGAAGTACTTAAATGCATAGAAGAAAATAAAAAGATATCACAATCACCAGCCCGTGAAGCCTTTCTAAGGGTGCTTGACGACCAATATTCTTGCGGAAAATCGCATTGGAATTGGTCTGGCGACGAGGTAAGAGAGCTTGTTACTGAGCTTGCGGTTTCGAACCCAGCAGCC
>DATDVM010000112.1:0-4331 GCA_035290005.1 Patescibacteria group bacterium
TTCAGATCTTACAAACCTATCTTCCCCAGCAGCTTTCCGAGGAGGAACTTATAAGGCTCGTCGACCAGGCGATTCAGGAAACAAACGCGACAGCACTTGTGCAGATGGGGATCGTCATGAAACAGGTTATGGCAAAAGCGCAAGGGCAAGCTGACGGAAAACTCGTTTCAGAGCTTGTGAAAAAAAGGTTGTCCTAAATGGCGAAACTTGACGTCGAGGTTTTCATCAACGCTGATTCCCGTTACAAATTTGACCGTAAAATGGTCAGAGAAGCCGTAAAACAGGTCTTGATGAAAGAGGGGCTTTTGGGTAAAGTGGAAGTAGGACTCTCTGTTGTGGGGGACAGAAAGATGAAGCAGTTGAATGCGGCATTCCGAAAAAAGCCGTATACAACAGACGTTCTTTCATTCCCGCTTGAGGACACAATCAGTCCACAACCGTTTATCGGGTCTCCCGACAGTGTGATGCGGTTGGGGGATATTGTAATTTCGTATCCGGTTGCGAGAGATCAAGCGGCGCAGCGAAATGTGATGCTTGATGAAGAAATTACATTCTTAACGACACACGGCTTGTTACATCTCTTGGGGCATCATCACGACGAAGACGATTAATGTAACGCATGTTTGGGGGGGAACAACGTGCAGGCATTGTACTTAAAGCACAGGCCTCGGTCTCTTTCTGAGGTTGCGGGCCAGCCTCATATTAAAAAAATTTTATCAGGGATGCTTTCTGGTGGACGCATTTCTCATGCGTTTCTTCTCACTGGTCCGCGCGGCATCGGAAAAACAACGATCGCTCGCATCCTCGCAAAAGCGATAAATTGTGAGAAATACCAAAAAGAAACCTTTGGAGAACCATGTAACGAGTGTGCGACGTGTGTCTCGATAAATTCGGCGTCCTTCCTCGATCTTATTGAAATAGATGCAGCATCGAACCGCGGTATTGACGATATCCGGGATCTCCGCGAAAAAATTAAACTTTCTCCCGCGTCAGCACGCTTCAAAGTCTACATCATTGATGAGGTGCACATGTTGACGACAGAAGCGTTTAACGCGCTTCTTAAGACTCTGGAAGAACCTCCGAAACACGCAATTTTTATTCTCTGTACGACTGAACCTCAAAAGCTTCCCGAAACGATTATCTCCCGTTGCCAGCGGTTTGATTTTAAGCGGCCTACCGTGTCGGAACTTTCAGAACATATCGAAGAGATTGCAAAGAAAGAAAAAGTTATTTTGACCGATGATGTCTCACAGATGCTTGCAAAAGCGGCGGATGGGGCATTCCGGGATGCGGTCGGACTTTTAGATAAAGTCATCACCGCAAATCCAGGGAAAAAAGAAATCACCAAAGAGATGGTCATTCCTCTTCTGGGATTGACGGAAGGACGAAAGATTGAAGAGTTTTTGGAGATTGTGCTAACCAAAAAGGCGAAAGATGCAATTACCTGGATACACGCATATATTGAGGAGGGTGGTTCTCCGACGGTTCTTTCCCGACTTATTCTTGAGACGCTTCGGGAGGTGTTATTAACCCACGTCGGTGTGTACGAAGAAGAACGGTACACAAGCCTCACGAAACTGTCACATCGTACTGATATAATTCTTCTTATAGACCTTTTTACCAAAGCAGACCTTCAACTGAAAACGGCGGTTATTCCCCAGCTTCCGTTTGAACTCGCCATTGTGTCATACATCTCAGACAATGAGGAAGAAACACCGGAAGGATTTGATGGGGCGGTTCGGATCAAGAGAGCAGAAGATAAGAAAGAAGAGGCGTCTTCCGGGATGAAACATGAATCTCTCTCCCCGAATGGTCACAACGGTCATAATAGACAAAACGGACATGCCCCCCAAAAAGAAATCAGCTTTGAACAGGCAATTCAAGCGTGGGAAGAAATCATCCATAAGATGAGGCCGTTGAACGGTTCGGTCAGCGGACTTCTTCGAACTTGCAAGATGGTCGGATACGATGGTAAAATCCTGACCATCGAAGCAGGATATAGATTTCACAAAGAGAGGCTTGATGCGATCAAAGTGCGCACTCTCATTGAGAAAGTTGCAGCCGAAGTATTAAGCGGGGAAGTCCAGATTGAATGCATTTTAGGAGAGAAAGACAGACCGCTGAAGGAAGTAAAGAAGGTCGATAACTTTGATGTTGTTGATCCGGACGATGAAGTCATACGACTCACTAAAGAGATTTTTCAGGCAGAAGTGCTTGACTAAAGGAGGATAGGATGTTTGATTCGCTGAAGAAAATGGGAGATCTGAAAAAGATGCGTGACCAAGCGCTTGCTTTGCAGAATGCGCTGCAAAAAGAAGTGATTGAGATCGTGAAGGGACCGATTAAACTCCAGATGACCGGTGACCAGAGAGTACATCGAGTTGAGGTTGATGGAGTCGAAAGGTCAGATTTGAAAGACGCAATTAATGAAGCTGTCAAAAAAACACAGGAAGTAGCGGCTAAGAAAATGGGAGAAATCACTGGCGGACTCTCAGGGCTACTCGGCTAAAGGAGTAGATGATGAACGCTCCCAAGCCTATTCAGGATTTGATCGAAGCATTTGAACGTCTTCCCGGAATAGGACCAAAGACTGCACAACGACTGACGTACTACCTTCTCCATGTTCCCAAAGATGAGGCAGAACTGTTTGCGAAAGCAATCCATTCCCTCAAAGAAAAAACGAAAATCTGTACGGTCTGCTTTAATATCGCAGAGACTGATCCGTGCCATCTTTGTTCCTCAACAACCCGAGATAAAAGCATCATCTGCGTGGTTGAAGAACCGCTTGATGTGCTCGCAATAGAAAAGTCTAATAGTTTTGCAGGGTTATATCATGTGCTTCACGGGGCGATTTCTCCGATGAACAATATCGGGCCTGATGAACTTCACATTCGTGAACTTCTTCCAAGATTAAAAGATGGGTCAGTGAAAGAAGTGATTCTTGCAACCAATCCCACCATGGAAGGGGAAGCTACCGCGATGTACATTCAGCGACTCATTGGTCCGTTGGGGATAAAAATTACCCGAATAGCAAGAGGATTGCCTGTCGGAGGCGATCTGGAATATGCCGATGAAGTGACGTTAAAACGAGCACTCGAGGGACGGAAAGAGTTTTAAGGGTTCAAAAAAAGCAGAAATCCCATCAATGTTAAGACTTCCTGAGAGTACGGATAATAACTCAGAGCTTTCCTCTTGCGATACCACTTCAGGTAGTAGTGTACCGCAATCACAAGCGCGCCGATACCCAAAATAGCTTTTGTTGTCATCGACGTATAGACGATCATATACACAAACACACTCGCAATAAGCATAAAACCACCATAGGTGAGCAAGTGATGAAAATATTGGAGATTGATGAAACTCGCAGTATTTTGTAATCCTGCCTTTCGATCCACAGTGTAATCTCTGATTTCGTTACTAATGTCGCCCAGTACCGAAAGGAAATAGATCGGTATTCCCAGCCATAAAATATGATAAATAGATGGGAGCGTATCGCCTGAGCTGATTGCCGTCAGAAAATAGACGAGAGCTAAGAAAATTCCATGGGACGTGAGATCGATGACAGGTTTTGATTTCAGTCTGATTCGCTTATATGAATACAGAAATCCTAATAATAACCCGACAGAACCATAGATAAAGACTCTCAGGTTCAAAAAAGAATAAAACATCAAACTGGTAAGACCCACTGCAAAGGTAGCAATCATCGCGGTCCGCTTACTCATTCTTTTCGCAGAGATGGGGTTTCGTTTTTGTTTTTTTGCGTCTAGGGCATCATCTTCTGCATCTTCGACATCGTTGATCATGAACGTAAACGCACCGCTCAAGAGATTTGCACTTAAGAGAAGGAGAATCTTCCAGAAGGGTAATGCAGGGACGAGGAAGGTACCGAGGAGGGTGATGAAAATGACTTTTCCGTAATATTCTTTCCAACGGGTAAGCGTAATCAATGGTTTCACTGTCTTCATGGTCATAGTGTACCATTCAGAATACAGGATGTGGAGATACGAAAACAAGTGTGACGACAGAAGAGAACTTTTGTTTCTTTACCACGAACCACTTGCGCGAATATGATATGCTCTAAGCTGAGTAGAACATGACAAAAGAAGAACCGTTACGCTATTATATACATAAACACCACGCAGAAGGCGAAAAACGACCTCATTTTGACTTCCGTTTGCAACAGAAGGATAAACTGATTTCCTGGCAGCTTCCTGTTGGTCCTTCAATGGAACACCCCAGAATGCGACTTGCGTATAAAACTGAAGCTGTTCCCTTTGAATTCGGCCCATTTGAGGGGTATATTCCGGAGGGAAGGCAAGGAAGCGGCGAGG
>DATDVM010000113.1:0-9391 GCA_035290005.1 Patescibacteria group bacterium
TAAGAAGAAGCGTTGATTGAGAAGGAGCTTCGAACTGGAAAACTCTCTGTCCGATCGAGGTGAACGGGATATAAATCGTTCCAATAAACGCAACGATGGCAAGAAAAAGCAAAACTCCGGATGGTCTTGTTGCTTTCAAAAAAAACAGTCTTGTCCGTACGGAAAAGATAAACACAAGTTCTGTCAGGATACTGCCGATAAACCAGCTTGTTTGTAGTGTTGCTGGGGAAGCGTGGTAAAACACACCGAAAAAGATCGTATCGAAAATTGTGCTTACCGCCCCAAGTAAAAGCACGATAACTGCAAACTCTTTCAGGTTATACCGTTTGGGATATGTAATGCTCCCCTTATCAACCGTATCTATTGCAACGGCAATCATTGGAAAGTCTGATAACAAATTTACAAGAAGAATCTGCAGTGGGAGCATCGGCAAATACGGAATGAAAAGTGACGCTCCAGCGATGGCAAAAAAATTCCCGAAGTTCGCGGAGAGTGATGCGGTAATATACTTTGTCGTGTTTGCAAATACCTGACGTCCCTCGCGGATTCCGTCAACAATAACTTTGAGGCTCTTTTTGAGAAGCACAATGTCCGCAGCTTCTTTCGCTACGTCAGATGCTCCTGAAACAACGAGGGCAACATTTGCAATCTTTAATGCAGGTGCATCGTTGATCCCTTCTCCTAAAAACCCTACTTCAAACTTCTCTTGAAGCACCTGAATAATATGATACTTTTGTTGTGGAGTAACGCGGGCAAAAACGTGATACGCTGACACTGCCTGTCGTTGCTTTTCAGCAGCCAATTTTTCAAATTCTTCCCCTGTCATAACCCGTGAGGGATCATCAATCAACTGAATTTCGTGAGCCACGCTCCCCGATACTTCTTTGCTATCCCCAGTGAGAATCTTCACCTGAATACCAAGTTCCCTTGCCTGCTTTACGGCATCAAACGTTGTGGGCTTAATCGGGTCGGTAAATGAAACAACGCCCATAAAAGAAAGGTCTTTTTCCACTTCTTTTATTTCCTTTCTCTCATTCACGGGAAGATTCCTTATAGCAACAGCAAGGGTCCGACACCCTTCCCGTCCTTTTGTCGCGACCCATGATGCAACTTCTTTCTTTCGCTTTAGGGAATCTGGACAAAGACGCAGAATCTCCTCAGTCGCACCCTGCACAACAAGAATTTTCGAATGGTCTGTCCTCACAATCCGACTCACCCGCTTCCTGATCGGGTCAAACGGAATATCCGCAACACGTCTGTATTCTTTGATAAGTTCCTTTTTCTCTCGAGGTAATGCTTGAAGGAGAGCTATTTCAAATGCGTCAAACGTCTTTTGTTCTTCTTTGTTGAGTGAAGACAGAGCGAGATTTGCGTAGAGTAATGTCTCTTCCGGATATTCAGAATATACTTCATGTACTGTTAACTTATTCTCTGTCAGAGTTCCGGTTTTATCACTACAGAGCACTTCGATACTTCCTAAATCCTCGATAGAGGACAGTCGTTTTACCACGATGTGGTTTTTCGCAAGGTGAAGAGCTCCGAGCGAAAGCGAGAAGGTCATCACCACAGGAAGAGCTTCTGGAATAACCCCAACAGCCAGCGCCACGGAAAAGATGGCAAGCTCAACAAGACTTGGTTGAACTTTTATCACAAGACTTGCGATAACAACGATGAGCAAGGTGAAGAACACTGATATAAGCGTAAACTTGCTAACTCGTGCAATTTCTTTCTCAAAAACGCTTTCGCGTGACGTTTCTGCGGAAAGTTTGACGATTTCTCCATAGGCAGTATTCTTCCCCGTAGCAAAGATGACGGCTGTTCCTTTTCCACTCGAAACAGTTGTTCCCGAGAACCCAACATTTTTTGCTTCATACATATCTTTTGCTTCGGTGTGAAGAGGAGAGTTTGTTTTTTCTGCGGCAACAGATTCTCCCGTCAAAACAGACTCGTCAACAACAAGACCTGTCGTCTCGACGAATCTGACGTCAGCTGGAAGTATATCTCCGGGTTCTATCATGATTATATCCCCGGGTACGAGAGTTGTTGTGTCTACCATCTGTATTTTTTTATCCCGCACCACTCGGGCTTTTGAAGACAGATATCGTTTCAAAAGCTTCATCGTTCTCTCCGAATGATACTCTTGTGAGAATCCCAAAAGAGTATTGATCGTGATAAAAAGAAGAATCATGGATCCGTCTAGTCTCTCACCCAAAAGAAACGCAAGCAGGCTTGCGGCAAAAAGCAAATACACAAAAGGCGATGTGAACTGTCTCGCAAGGACGTCCCGCCACGTATGTTCTTGTGACCGTACCTGGTTAAGCCCGTACTGTTTTAAAAGTTGTTGAGCAGTGGCTGAGGAGAGCCCCCGTTCGGAGGTCCGCAATGATTGAAAAACAGCATCTGTAGACTGAGTTGTAATTCCAGAAAACGTCATATACCTTTCTTTATTGTATCTTAAACTTCTCATTCGTTTCACCTATGTGCCTGATATAATGGAATGTATGAAGAATCCTTTTTTAGATAAATTCCACTTTCTCGCCAGAAATCTGGAAGCAGCCAATCTCCTCGAGAATTTTTGGGTCTCTTCGATCACCTCGATTCTCACGATCCGCGCGTTTCTTAAAATCACCGGCTATCCCCAACTCTTAGGCGGACCGTACCATATCGCACATATGTTGTGGGGAGGCTTTATCATGATGTTCGCCCTTTTCCTTTCTCTCGTGTTTCTGAACAAAGAAGCGAAAAATTGGTCGGCTATCCTGGGCGGCGTCGGTTTCGGCATGTTTATCGATGAACTCGGTAAGTATATGACAAAAGATAACGACTACTTTTTCCAACCGACAATTGCATTTATTTATGTCATCTTCATTCTTTTGTATTTTTCTATTCGGAGCCTTGAAATGCACCTTGAGGCTTCTGACAAGGAATATGCAATTAATGCGCTAGAGGTCGCCAAAGAAATTGTACTCTACGATCTCGATGATCAGGAGAGAGAAAGGGCTCTTCAATATCTTTCAAAGAGTGACCCTCAAAATCCTATTGTCTCGCCGCTTCAAAATATGTTGAAAAACATGCAAACCAAGTCTGTCAAAAATCCGAGTTTTTTCGCTCAATCCAGAAGAACACTGAGGGACATGTATTTGAAACTTGTCCATACGCATTGGTTTGCACAGGTTCTAACACTATTTTTCATCGTATTTTCCATTTTGAGTTTTCTGAAGGCGCTCTTTTTTATCGATGATGCTTCTTCTTTCCCCGAATGGGGACAGCTTCTTTCCTCTCTTTTCTCTGGCGGTCTTGTTCTTCTTGGAATCTTGTCACTCCTTGAACGAAAACGGTTACGCGCGTATTTTCACTTCAAACGAGCAGTTCTTATCTCAGTTTTTTTAACGCAGTTTTTTCTCTTTTATGTAGAACAGCTTTCAGCTATTGTGGCACTTTTTGCGAGCGTATCTATTCTCATTGCTCTCCAGTATCTTATTGAACAAGAACAGCTCCTCCAGCTTACCAAAAAGAGAGAAGCCTCTATACAACCTTCCTGAAATTTTCCAGCAGAAGATGGGGTATAATGAGATCATCATGAAAGTGAAAAAAATTCGTCAGTCTTTCACCGATGATGCGCACCAGCGAATTTTGACTTTGGTCCGGCTTCGTTTTCCGTGGCTCACGCTTGGTCTTCTGGGTGGAATTCTGGCATCAGTGTTAGTTTCACGGTTTGAACACCTCTTAACACAAAATATCAGCCTCGCGTTCTTTGTTCCGATTATTGTCTACATGGCAGACGCTGTCGGAACACAGACAGAAACTATGTATGTACGAAGTTTATCGTCCACACCTGTTCATTTTCTAAAATATCTTTTCAAAGAATTCGTCTTGGGAATAATTCTTGGGAGTATCTTCGGACTTCTCGTTGGATTTTTTGCCTGGATCTGGATCGGCTCCACGGTTATCGCTTTCACTGTCGGCCTTGCTATGCTTGCAAACGTTGCTATTGCTCCCGTTGTTGCGCTTATTGTCCCGGAAATCCTTTTTGAAGAACATACTGATCCCGCTCTCGGAGCCGGACCGTTCGCAACCGTTATTCAGGACGTTATCAGTCTTTTTGTGTACTTTCTTATCGCTGCTGTTATCATCGGACAGGTGTTTTGAAAACGATAATCAAACAACCTATGGACTTTTATCGACTCCCAAAAGACATCGTATTTCTCATTAGCCAAAAGGCTCTTATCCTTAAAGGGAAAAAACTTCTTATTCTTCGTAATACTGCCGACCGACTTGGAAAAATGGTCCAGTGGGAACTTCCCGGGGGACTTCTTGAAGTAAAGGAATCTCTTCTTCATGGATTGAAACGTGAGGTTCTTGAAGAAACAAACCTTCGTATATCTCAAGGATCTCTCTTTCATGCATGGGATTATGTAGAAAATCCCTTCCAGCTCGGTGACGGTCGCATCGTTCATGCACGTATTTTGGAACTTGCGTTTTATTGCTATCATCCGAAAGGAGAAATCAGATTAAGCGAAGAGCACGATGCGTTCCTTTGGGCAACAATGACAGATCTCCAACACCACTCTTTCGCCCCGAACTCGCAGCTTGCGGTTCAAAAATATCTTAGGTGCGCTTCCTAATCCGTCAGGGGTGTTTCGTTTGAATATACCCAGCAGGATCTTCCAAAGTACTCACAAATACTAAAGTATCAAAGCTTTCCTCTCACCGCTTTTCTACGAAATCACTTTTGCCTGAAATCGTACTTTTTTAGGTCGTTCCCACCCGTGGGGTTGTCTACCTTGGAAGGAAAGAGACCCCAATAAAAAATCCAAGAAGTATCCCCAGAAATGCTATTATCACCTGGAGCATTTTCAGGTTTCTCCTGGCCTTCTCTTTATTCTGTCGCAGCTGTTCTGCCGCTTGCTTCGATTCAAATAATGGTTGTTCATTCACAGGAGTACCTCTTTCCTTTTTTCAGCATAATATGGAAGAAGAATGCAAAGCAAGCCTTCCCCTTTAAAGAGTTGTTTTTTCCCACAGTCTTGCTATAATACATCTGTTTTTAGAAGTTTTTCGGCCCCTTTCACGGCCTCAAGAATAAACTTCCATTTCATCCGCAAGGAGGTGAAGACAAAAATGGCAACAAAGCTATACGTGGGAAATATTCCCTATGGCACAACAAATGAACAGCTGACTGAGATGTTTTCTCAGGCAGGATCTGTCGTATCCGCAACCATTATCACCGATCGAACGACTGGTCGTTCAAAAGGATTTGGTTTTGTGGAGATGGAAACTCCTGAAGCAGCCGAACAAGCTATCAAACTGTTTCATGGAAAACCATACGAAGGAAGAAATCTTGTTGTAAACGAAGCTCGTCCGCGTCAAGAGAGTTAAGACCTCGTGTCTCGTCTCCCAACGTTTAAGAGTGAGTGACAAACCTCAATGAAGAAAAACTGGGTTCAGAAACTTCATGTAAGTTGTGACCTTCCCAGGGTTGAGCCAATCACCAAGAAGATGTCAAAACTTTGGGGCAGTGGAACGCTGGTCATCCCTGCCCCATTGAGGTTGATGTGGTGGAATAGAAACACAGAAAGCATATCTTGAAAAAGAGGGTCATATTATCTTTCTGAAAGGAAAGAAGGGTGTTCGTTCAACGTTTCGGACAGTCTCTTATTCATTATACCCCATGACATACCATCCTGTTGTTTCACACATACGACGTCTCCTTGATTCGCACCACATCTGGTACGAATACTTCGAGCATGAACCCGTTCGAACCAGTGAAGAAGCTGCGTCTGTCCGCCCTGAATACGCGCTACATCAGGGAGCAAAAGCGCTTATTCTTCGACTCACATCGAAACAAGGAGAAAAATCCTATGTCATGCTGGTGTTTCCTGCAGATAAAAAATTTCACAACAAAAAGGAAAAGGAACTCATTCAAACGACATCCCTCACTTTCGCGTCGGAAGAGGAAGTTGTCCGTCTTACGGAAGGGATAGAGCTTGGCGGCGTTCCCCCGTTTGGAAATCTGTTTCACCTACCAGTTTTCGCCGATCCGAGCCTCTTTGAAAATACACGTATTATTTTTAATGCAGGCGATCGACGTTTTTCTATCGCGATGAATGCCTCTGACTATAAAACTCTTGTACACCCCACCGTCGTCCCGCTCATCTGAAGACCTGTCTCGACAAGAAAAGGAAAACGAGATATACTGATTCAATCATGTCTCCGTATACAATTCAGGGACTGTTTCACCTGTATTTCGATCTTGTTCTGTTCATCATTTCCGGCAAGATTCTCTACCACCACTGGAAAACACCCAATTTAATCGGAAAATATTTAGGACTTGGTTTTTTCCTCGCTGCTATCGAATATTTAGTCTTATCCCTCTCGCTCTTCTTATTTCCCACTGATCCAGTAATGATTCGTATCAGCGGCATCATCGCCTGGCCGTTTGCTTACCTCGCGACAGGAACAACCTGGCTTGCAATCGGAGTGCTTTATCCAAAATTCCCGGCAAAAATGTTCTTTTGGGTTATCATGGCTGTCGCAGTCCTGTCTGTCTATTTGTACGGATTTCCTTTTAGACCAGCGGCCTATAACGAAGCTGGTCTTGTGACATGGGACCATCCTCCGATTGTCATTATTATGGGTGCACTATTCTTTTTCGGAACGTTCGGCTCCATCGGGATTACCTTTATCTATCGAACCCTGAAACAAAAAGAAGTTGTAAAAGGACTTCTCATGGGGCTTGGAATGTTCTCGTCTCTTCTTTTTCTCCCAACGACCTATCAGGTCAAAACGTTTGAATCCTACATCTTTCTCAGTCTTCTTACCGCTGTCGGATTTACGCTTATGATGCTTGGCGTTCTCTGGCCAACAAAAACATCTCCCCAACAACCAACTCCCACCTCACCATAGTGTTTTCCTATAGACTGTTTAGAGCTTTCTAATTTGACGAACCGATGCTCTGTGTGATATAAAGACACTTCGGACTATGGTACAGCAAAGCTATCGTATTATTGATATCCTTCACTCATCCCTTCAGGGTCTGTTTGTCATGCCCTGGAGCAAAACGGTGGGAGGCCTGAGACGATAACGGAAAAGTAAAAACAATATCTCAAAGAACTCAACCTCCCCACCAGGGAGGTTTTTTAACGCGTAAAGGATACACATGGGTTCAGCAGAACGCGCACTCAAACGAGAAACAGGAATAGATGTACGGAAATGGCAACCGCGACCCCCTGACGGAATTGTAACAAAGTGGTTATATCAGTCACGAAACGGCTATAAACAGGAAGTCCAACAATCCTTTCAAAGACGAACCGATGCACGTTCTGTCACCTCTTGTGAATTCGAAGGCATTGAACAGTCTCTTGCCGCAGGCCGCGGTGAAAGAGGCGAAATCGATTGTCGGATCGGCGTGACACTTGGAAACGGACAACGCGGCACAATCTATGATTCAACACTTGGTGTTGACTTGCTCACAGGATCAGTACGGGAGATCGAAGAGATGCTGCAAACAACAATTCCAGCGTTAATATCAGAAGGTTTAGAGTCGGGATCCATTCGTGTAAACGAGAGTCCAGAAGGAATTGTGTTTGAACGACGATAGTCTTCTTGACAGAGGACTTATCGTTTCTGTTAAATAAGAGTAATGGCGATTGTGTCTTGGGTGAAAAAGAATAAACTTGCAGCGGTCCTTTTGGCAATTCTTCTCTACCTTTTCCTTAAGAGTTTCATTGGTAGTTTCTTCGGCTTCACCTCTTATTCTTCTCCCAGTTCGTATTCCATGATGCCTGAATCTGCTGGCGTATCCAAAAATCTTGATTTCTCTCTCCCTTCCCTCACACCATCGAGAGAGTACTCATCCTCAACTGCGTCTGACCGCATGGTTGTACAGGAAACAACTCTTTCCCTTTTGGTAAAGAATGTTTCGACAGCGATCGATCAAGCCAAAAAATACGCAGAAAAACTTGGCGGGTATATGGTGAATGCGAGCCTCTCTGATCCGCAGGATGCCGCAAGGGGAAATCTCACGGTTCGGATTCCCCAGGACCGACTTGATGATGCGCTGACATATTTTCGCTCACTGGGAGTTCGTGTGGTCTCTGAACAATTAGTCGGCTATGACATTACCGACCAATTCACAGATACTGAAGCAAGACTTGAAACATATAATAAAACAAAAGCAAAGATGGAAGAACTCCTTGAAAGGGCAGTACGGGTTGAAGATATGCTTCAGATTCAAAAAGAGCTGGTCGCACTCCAGGCGCAAATCGACCAACTGAAAGGCCAAGAGCTCTACCTCAAACAATCGTCGGAACTGAGTAGAATCACCCTGTATTTCTCAACAGACGAACTTGCCCTGCCGTACGCTCCTGAGCAGCCATGGAGACCGCAAGTCATCTTTAAACAGTCAGTACGCTCACTGGTTGTAACACTTCGAACGCTTGGAACAATGGCGATTTGGATTGGAGTCTACGCAGTCCTCTGGGTCCCGCTTCTTGGAGGAGTCCTCTTGGTAAGAAGAAGGCTCAAGAAAAAAACGCTTTAACTTTTTGGTGTTTCTCCGTAAATCAGAATACGTGTTCCAGGATTGTCTGCCTGCGATTGAACTGAGTTTTTCCCAACCGGTAAATACGGTTCTGTCCAGTAGAAAAGTTGCGCCGCATCTTCAGTGCGAAGATTAACACACCCGTGACTCATCGGGTGTCCAAAATTGTTGTGCCAGTACGTACCATGAAGACCATACCCCCGATATTTTGGAACGGCGTCGTTGGAAAAGAACATAATATACGGAACATTTGGCAAGTAATAATATGTACCAAGAGCACGCGACCCACCAGACATCTTTTGGTATCGAAGCTTAATCCAGATACGAAATTCTCCTGTTGGTGTTGGCCACCAGGGTTTCCCCGATGAAATTAGAAAATCAAATACTTTCCGATCTCCTTCAAACGCGTACAGCCGCTGATTCGTTAAATCTACCTCTATCCGTTTCTCAACGCCAGTTTCTCTTCCCAACACCCGAAGGTCTGTCGTATCTTCAACAAGGAGAGGTTCCCGGACTGGTGTTTCGTGATACACGGGTATCTGGTCTGATTCTTCGTATTCGCCCGTCGCATGCGCGAAGTCAATCTTCGGTTGTCCCGTTCGAAGAAAAAACCAATACTTCGTCTGACTTAAAATGAGCAGTGAGAAAAGAAGAAGGAGAGCAATAAGGGGTATCGGCCGTGTCTTGACGAATGGAATCATATAAAAAGCTTACACAAAACTGGATAAACCTTCAAGTACGTTGGATCCTTTCCAAAAGCACTTACGATAGGTAATCTTTTAGTTTTCGCGCCCTACTTGGATGGCGAAGTTTTCTAAGCGCTTTTGCTTCAATCTGACGAATACGTTC
>DATDVM010000114.1:0-3243 GCA_035290005.1 Patescibacteria group bacterium
CCTCCTGTACTATATTCCCCATCTTGTCAGAGAACACGGGGTTGTTGAATTTCAAGTTGAGGTTCACCGTGTTGAAACGCGAAGAGATCAAGCGAGAATACTTTTTGAGAACGCTCTTGAGTTGCTCCGTGGTCCTCTCCCGCCAAAACATAAGAACTGTCTATTCTGCGCATGGGGAGAGTTCGAGTTCGCTGAAGAGCTGGTGTAATTATGGTAGAAAAGGTACTTATCGCCACACGAAATGTAGCAAAGAAAAAGGAATATCAACAATATTTTCTGGAATTTCTCCCGGCGGTACGAATCGTAACCCTCGATGAAGTTGATTCTTACGGAGCACCGACTGAAGACGGAAAGACATTTCTTGAAAACGCCTATAAAAAAGCGGTTTTTTATGCGAAGCAGACAGGACTGACGACGATAGGGGATGACGGAGGATTCGAAATTGATGCGCTTGGAGGTCAACCCGGTGTTTTGTCCCGAAGGTGGCCGGGATATGAGGCAAGTGACCAGGAACTTGTTGATCTTGTCTTTACGAAGCTACGGGGAGTTCCCAAAGAGAGGAGAACGGCCCGTTTGACAACCGCGGCCGTTGTGGTAAAAGACACTGGAGAGGTGGTTGCAAAGGAGCAAGGAAGTGTAGCGGGTGTCATTCCTAAAAAACCAGCCCCGTGGATACAGAAGGACTTTCCGTTTCGGGCAGTCTTGTATTTCCCGAAATATAAAAAATACTTTCAAGATCTTTCAGAGAAAGAACACCAAGAAATAAACCACAGAAGGGCACTTATTCAAAAAATTTCGATCCATTTAGGAAACACATGACCGAAAAAGACGCAGTCTTTGCTGTGAGTAAACCGTACGGTATGACGTCTCACGACGTGATCGCCATAATACGGAAAACGCTTCTCATAAAGAAAGTCGGACATGCAGGGACACTAGATCCCTTAGCTGAAGGTGTTCTTGTCGTGCTTACTGGGAAGAAGACAAAGGAGAGTTCCCACTTTATGGAAATGGAGAAAGAATATGTGGCCTCAATTGTCTTTGGGGAAAAAACCGAAACGGGTGATCGTGAAGGCAGGGTAATAGAAACAATGGCGAAAGAAGACGTGTTGCATCACGTACAAAAAAGGACACTTGAACAAGCTTGTCGACATTTCTTGGGGAACTATGTGCAGACCGTTCCTTTGTTTTCAGCTGTAAAAAGAAAAGGCAAGAGGTTATATTCCTTTGGCCGTTCAGGTACTAAGGTTCCTGAATTGCCCAAAAGGAGCGTTGAAATAAAAAAGATACAGATTATTTCATTGGATGAGAATTGTGCGACGATTAAAGTCATCTGTGGAAAGGGTGTCTATATTCGACAACTCGTGGAGGATATAGGGAGTTTTTTACAGGTACCAGCGACGCTTGATCGGTTAGTGAGGACCCGAGTAGGACAGTTTCAATTGACAAAAGCATTGTCTTTAATAGATTTGACTTGGGAGAGCATAAGAAGAGTGGAATAAGGACACAGTGAGTTATAGAAAGACAAAAGGGGATTTACGTAAAAAGAAATGCCCTAAGGGCAAAAAAACAAATAGCACTCCCCTTTCCCCCACTATTTTTCCTGCCATTTTATAGTTTTTCCTACCGGTTTTATGTGATTTTCGTAGACTGGATATAGGAGAGAAAAAGCCAATAAGACCTAGATGAAAAATTATAAGGTCTTTCGGGTTTTTCTCTTCAGATGTACTTCAATTCGGTCGAAAGCTCGGTTGATAACTCCTTCTGTGGATGCAAAAGCAATTCGTACATGAGCTTCTCCCGTCGGACCGAAAGTACTCCCAGGAACCAAAGCGACACGCGCTTGTTCGAGGAGTTCGAGGCAAAAGTGCAGGGAATTTTTCTCTTTTTTGAGTCTTGGAAATGCGTAAAATGTTCCTTGGGGAGATTGGTATTCGAAAAAATCTGAAAGGGGTTCAATCCGTTTCGTCAGGAGAGCCCTTCTTTTTATGTATTCCTGTTTGAATGTCTGCGTGTACGAACGACACGAGATAAGTGCCTCGTATCCGGCATATTGAGATACGGTTGGAGCACACACGATGTTGGTATCATGGGTTTTAATGATTTCTTTGATCACTGACTGATCTCCTGCGACATATCCGAGTCTCATCCCACACATAGAAAAGAGTTTCGAGAAACTAAAAATTTGGAGAAGATATGCGCGGTTCTTCGGTGTTGCAAAAGAAAGAATTGATAAAGGTTGTCTCCCGTCGTAGACAAAGTCATAGTACACTTCATCACACAAAAGAAAAATATGATGTTTCTCCGCGAGTTTTACTAAGAAGGACATTTCATCATGAGAGAAGGCAGTTCCGGTCGGGTTATTTGGATTACAGATGATAATACCTTTTGTTTTTTTCGTTATGTTTTTCTCGATCTCTTGAAGAGACGGATGCCATGAACGATTCTCATGTAAAGGAATAAAAACAGGTTTTCCACCCAACAGGGTGACGAGTCTGGCATATGTAGCAAACGATGGGGTAAACACAAGAAACTCATCTCCCCTACAGCAGAGAGTAGCTAGACTGACAAAGAGAGCTTGATTTGCACCGGCAGTAATAATAATTTCACTCTCAGGATTATATGTACGATGGGAAGTATCAAAAATATATGAATGAACGGCTTGGCGCAGCTCAATAAGCCCATAAGTTTGACTATAGGGATCAGACCTTTTTGTAGACAAAGACGCGATTGCTGCTTCCCTGATTGGGTCTGGAGTTGGGAAAAAAGACTTGCCCTGAGCAAGGGAAACCACGTCAGTCAATTTGCTTGCTCGTATTTCCATCTCTTTAATAGCCGAGAGAGGAAAAGAAGATGTGGTAAATCGTTTTTCCATGAATCCTTTTATTATTAAGAGTAGCTTGCAGGAAGGATCTTTACATAAGATTAGGAAGAAATGTCTTCTTATCCGAGTAGGTATACCTTCCCATACCGAGGGACGCGCGTGTACAGTAACAGTTACCAGTTTTTTGAATATTCGTCAAGTCTTGAGGTAAGGAAGGGATTTTGTGTACAATGAGAGAGATGAAAGAACAGAGCAAGAAACGAAACCTCGCGGAACCGATCGGAATTGCTTTGATTGTCCTTGTTGTGTTAGGAGTAGGACTTTTTCTTCTTTTTCAAAAAACTGAAGAAATTAAGCTTGCAGAGAATAAAGCACGAGAGCTTGTAAACCTTGTCCCACCTTCGCGAGTCTTCCAGGCTGCG
>DATDVM010000115.1:0-6224 GCA_035290005.1 Patescibacteria group bacterium
ACCTTTTATAGAGAACGAAGTTGTGACATCACGTTCAAGGAAAGTACATTTCTTATTAGAGAGAAGGTGAGAAATATTTTCTTTTTTTCCTGTCAGAAGATTATCGACACAGAGAACGTCCCATCCCTCTTGTATCAGCCTCTCAACAAGGTGCGACCCGATAAACCCGGCGCCGCCTGTTACAAGCGCTTTCATACCCGTCTCTTCTCGGCCTTGATGTCTTCTTTCACCATCACTTCAATCAGTTCTTGAAACTTTATTTTTGGTTTCCATCCTAAATTCTTTTTTGCTTTCGTTGCATCACCAACCAAGAAATCCACTTCTGCAGGCCGGTAAAACGCTTTATCACTCTTGACGTATTTTTCCCAGTTTTTAATTCCAACAACACGGAATGCAAGTTCTACGAACTCCCTGACTGAATGTGTCTCGCCTGTTGCGATGACATAATCATCCGGGTTCTTTTGTTGAAGCATGAGCCACATTGCCTCAACATAATCTCCCGCGAAGCCCCAGTCTCTTTTTGAATCAAGATTACCCAGTCTTACTTCGTCCTGAAGACCGAGATGGATTCGAGCTACGGCGTTACTGACTTTGCGCGTCACGAACTCAAGACCTCGGCGAGGCGATTCGTGATTGAAAAGAATACCAGAGCAGGCAAAGATACCATAGGATTCCCTATAATTAACGGTAATCCAGTGGGCATAGACTTTTGCGACACCATATGGGCTTCGGGGATGGAAAGGGGTAACTTCAGTTTGTGGAATTTCCTTCACTTTTCCGAACATCTCAGAAGAACTCGCTTGGTAAAATTTGACCGACGGTTTCGCTAAACGGACAGCCTCCAGCACACGTGTTGCGCCGAGCGCCGTCACCTCGCCTGTTAACACCGGCTGATTCCAAGACGTCGCAACAAAAGATTGGGCTGCGAGGTTATAGACTTCGTCGGGATTAGTTTGTTGAATCGCCTGTGTCAGTGAATGTTGATCGAGTAAGTCCCCTTGCACGATCGTCACATCCTCAAAGATATGCCGTATCCTCTCATAATTGACCGTACTTGTCCTTCGGGTTAATCCGAACACCTGATAGCCTTTCTTCAGCAAAAACTCTGCAAGGTATGAACCGTCCTGACCGGTAATCCCCGTAATCAGTGCTTTCTTCTGTCGTTTCGGCATTACGAACTCCTTTCCCTTTTTCTCCAATACGAGAGTGTATCATGTAGGGTTTTTGTAAGCGGTATCTTTGGTTTCCAAGACGTCTCTTTTTGAAACTTCCCTGGATTTGCAACAAGTTTCGGTAAATCAGTCGGCCGAAGGAGGTTCTTATCGACCTCTATCCGAATGTCTTTTATTGTTGAGTAGGAAAGCAGAAGATCAAGAATTTTTTGCATACTCACAGCTTTTCCTGACCCTATGTTGTAGACCTGTCCTGGTTTCGCTTTTGTAACTGCAAGAAAATATGCATGAACCATGTCTCTCACGTCAGTAAAGTCTCTCTCGGGAGTCAGGTTCCCAACCCTGATAACAGGTTCCGCTTTTTTGTGTTCTATCGCCGCGATCTGTCTGGACCAAGAAGGAATTGCAAACACGGGAGCTTGGCGAGGCCCGATATGGTTAAAGGCTCTGATACGGATAACAGGTATCCCGAAAGAATAAAAATATGCTTCTCCGACAAAATCCTGGATGACTTTTGAGGCAGCATACGGACTTCGCGCGTTTAATGGCGTTTCCTCTTTTACAGGAAGAAACTTTTTTTCGACCACACCGTACTCATCAGCAGATGAGGTAATGATAGTACGCGGATGAATACCAAGTTCACGAAACGCCTCAAGAAGGTTCAGCTGGGCTTTGAAGTTATTCTCAAGCGTTTCTTTCGGTTTTTTAAAACTTTCTGCAGGTGATGACATCGCGGCAAGATGAAAAACAAAATCAGGTTTTACTTCTTGTATGACGTCTTTCACCCGATCACTCTCTAAGAGATTTACCTCATACAATTTGATCTGGGAAATCGTGTCCTTTAGATTGTCTGTTTCGCTCGCATTCGGTGTTATCCCGAAGACTTCCATCTTCCTTCTGACGAGGTACTCCGTCAGATGGCTTCCCACAAATCCTGAAATGCCTGTAATGAGGGTTTTCTCTTTCATCTTCCTACTCCCTCATAAATAAAACCAATAGCCTTCAGCGTATCAGGGTCGTAAAAATTCCTTCCGTCAAGAAGGAGAGGGTAACGCATCGCTTTTTTCATCGCGGGAAGGTCGAGTTCGTGGAATTGGTTCCATTCGGTCACAAGAAACAATGCGTCTTTTCCTTCTACAGCATCGAACGGATTCTTTGCATACTTTACATCTTTTAAGAGTTTCTTCGCATTTTCCATAGCGACAGGGTCGTAGGCTGTGACTTTTGCTCCTTTTTTCTGTAGCTTGGTAATAATCTTTATAGATGGCGCTTCCCGAAGATCGTCGGTATTCGGTTTAAACGAAAGTCCTAAGATTGCAATCTCTTTGTTCTTCAGTGTTCCGAGATGTTTTTCAGCCTTTTCTATGAAATAAGGAATTTGTTCTTCGTTCATCTTATGGACGACCTTAAGAAATGTAAAATCGTATCTATATTTTTTTGCTATTGAGATAAGAGCCAACACATCTTTCGGGAAACAGCTTCCTCCATATCCGACTCCGGGATACAAAAACGACCGGCCAATTCTTCGATCAATCCCCAATCCGTCGAGAACTGGTTTGACATCCGTTCCCACGCGATCGCAAAGATTGGCAATCGCATTTGCAAACGAGATCTTTGACGCAAGAAACGCGTTAGAGGCGTATTTTACCATCATCGCCCCTTTCGGGTCTAACACGACCCGCTCTCCTTTAATAGGCTGGTGTAATCGAAAAAGCATCTCTTTTGACTTTTCGTCTGAAACACCGAAAACAACCCTGTCAGGGGCAAGATAGTCAGAAACGGCAGAACCTTCACGTAAAAATTCCGGGCAGGCAGCAACAGAAAAAGAACGTTTCGTTCTTTCACGAATAAGGCGTGTAATTGCATCTGTCGTGGAAGGAGGAGCGGTACTTTTCAGAACGACGATAGCTCCTTCCTGCAGATACTTCGCCATTTTTTTTGCTGCATCAAAAATGTACGTTACGTCCGCTTCACCGTTTTCTTTTGGAGGCGTCCCGACGCAAATAAACACAATATCACTTTGGGAAACTGCATCTTTATAGGAAGTGGTAAAACGAAGACGTTTCTCTCTCAAATTTCTTTTTACTAACTCTGTAAGGCCGGGTTCATAAAAAGGAATTTC
The DNA here is from genome assembly GCA_035290005.1 of Patescibacteria group bacterium. GTDB lineage: Bacteria > Patescibacteriota > Microgenomatia > DATDVM01 > DATDVM01 > DATDVM01. Next base: position 3,295 of record DATDVM010000115.1, read on the forward strand.
CCCTCTTTGAAGCCTCTCGATCCTTTTTTCATCAACATCAAGGCCGAAAACAACGTTACCGAAATCTGAAAAGACCGCCGAAGAAACGAGTCCGACGTACCCGACGCCCACAATGGTGACGATCATAAAAGTTCCTCACGCTGCTTCCTCATCTTTGTTAAAGCTTCCGTAAGAGTGTGCATACAGCCGTTCGAATCCTTTTGAAGTTTTGCGTTACTTACTTTGAGGTACTGAGGCCAGGGAGCCCAGCCTAGTTTTTGAACATAGTCTTTGTAGCTTCCCTTCTTTACTTTCTCTTCCTGAAATCCGAAAACCTTGGCAATTACCTTTGCGACATCGTACGGTGTGACAAAGGAAGAACCCACAACATGGTAAATGCCACTTTCTCTCTTCGACAACAAAAATTTCAAGGCCTGAGCAATGTCGTCAATGAATGTCGGTGTGATCATCTGGTCAGCAAACATCGGATACATTGTATCTAACTCAAATCTTTCAAGGATGACTTTGATGAAGTCCTTCTTGATGTCAAACTTCGCACGAAACGGAAAAGCAATCCTCGCGATCAGGGCATCTTTTAACTTGGACCGTACTTCTTCTTCTGCGAGATACTTTGTATACCCATACCAGGTTTTCGGATTTGGCTTATCTTCCTCGGAATAGATCTTCTTCTCGTCACTCCCTTCAAAAACATAATCTGTCGAGATAGAGATAAGATGGAGACCGCATTGTTGGGCGGCTGTCACTACATTTCTTGTTCCGAGAACATTTACTTTATAACAACTCCCTTCTTTGTCTCCTTTTTGCTCCTGCGCACCCTTGACGTCGGTAAATGCGGCGAGATGAAGAAGGTGTGTTGCTTTCTCTTTTTCAACACGTCGAACAAGATTATCTTTCTCTAAGATGTTCACTCCGGAGTCAAGACTGAAGTCGACAAAATCATATGTATCTTTCAGAAGCTCCCGGATGCGGCTTCCCACCAATCCAGAAAGACCTGTCCCGATGATTTTTTCTTTCACAGTATTTATCCTTTCTGGATCTGCCAAAGTTCTTTCCCGATGATGTCCCACGGGAGCCTGCGTTCATCAGGATCTTGGATGTTAAACTGTTGATCGACAAAATACAGAAGTATAGTATTTTCCTTCCAGACGTTTGCAACTCCGTGTGCAACTCCCATTGGAATGTACAGAAGTCTCGATTTCCCTCCTCCGAGGACCACCCTCATTGACACCCCTTTGGTCTTTGAGGATTTCCGTACGTCAAATAATCCGACAAGAGCGCGGCTGTAAGGTGGAACATACCACGCTTCATTTTGACGGAAATGAAGGTGAAATGCCTTTATAACACCCGGAACAATGACGGAATAGTTCATCTGTCTCACTTTCAATCCTTCTATGAACTGATGTTCACCTTTCTCATTGAGTCGAGCGACTTCCGTAAAGTCTCCGCCGTCTTCAATAAACGTTGTCAAATCGACAATCTTTACCCCTTCAATAACCGGTTTCTTTTCGTACGATTGAACAGTCACCTTGTCAGCATATGCGTTCACGATATCTTTCTTTGTCAAAATCACGACAACCTCCTTTTTCCATACTGCTTTTTATAGTAGGACTTATATGCTCCCGATTTTACCCTCTTCCACCACTGAGTATGAGTTTTATACCACAGAACGGTCTTCTCTAACCACTCACCGAATTCGTACTGCGGTTCCCATCCAAGATTTTTACGTATTTTTGTCCAATCAATCGCATATTTCACATCATGTCCCGGCCTATCTTTGACAAACTCTATCATCCCTTCGCTCTTTCCCAACAAATGAAGAATTTCTTTTGCGACATCGATATTACTCAACTCTTCTTTCTGTTGTCCTCCCACAAGATACGTTTCACCAACCTTCCCCTCAAGAAGAACAAGCTCTATTGCGCGGCAATGGTCATCGACGTAAAGCCAGTCGCGCACCTGTTTTCCGTCGCCATACATAGGAATTTTCTTCCCTTCGAGAAGATTCGTGATGGCGAGTGGAATGAATTTTTCCGGAAACTGATACGGCCCAAAATTGTTTGAACAGTTGGTAATTGTTATGGGAAGGTTATACGTCACATGGTACGCTCGTACAATATGGTCCGAACCTGCTTTTGATGCAGCATACGGACTTCTTGGCTGATACAGTGTATCCTCATGAAATTTTTCCGGTGATGTGAGAGGGAGCATACCGAAGACTTCATCTGTGGAGACATGGTGAAACTTTTTGACCTTCGCTTGTACAGCCGCATCTAATAAAACCTGAGTTCCGAGTACATTCGTCTTCAGAAAAACAGCAGGTCCTAAAATGGATCTGTCCACATGGCTTTCTGCAGCGAAGTGCACGACAACATCAATTCCTTTCATAACGTCATGAACAATCTTGGCATTTAAAATATCGCCCTTCACGAAACTATAGGAAGGATGGTTCTCTATCTCTTCAAGGTTTTCCAGGTTCCCCGCATAGGTAAGTACGTCAAAATTGACAATCGTGTCTTTGGAATGATGTTTTACCCAATACCGGATGAAGTTAGAACCGATGAATCCGGCGCCGCCAGTCACTAAGAGTTTCATTCAAACCTCCCATCAAGTGGCAGGATATCCGTTATCTCTCTTTGATCTACCATGTTATACCAAGTATATATATGAATTGTCACCAACCATAAAACAAAATGACTTCGGGTGACGGTGGTTATGGGAAATTGTCGCATCCTGGCCGATAAGGCTGTTATCAATACGGCGTTCAACGTCACGAATCGTTACATTTCCCAACAGAATACTTTGTTCAATCTCGCTGTCCTCGATCACACACCCGTCGTATACGGAGGTAAAGGGACCAATATAGCTATCTATCACCACAACATTATTGCCTATCACAACCGGCCCTCGCAGTTGACTGTTTATGATTTTCG
>DATDVM010000116.1:0-2168 GCA_035290005.1 Patescibacteria group bacterium
GCGTCGACCCCGTAGGAGAGAGATCGGTAACTCTTTATATTCCTCAATATTCTGTTCTGCTAATACAGGTTCTCCCGCGCGAATTTCACCAACCAAAGGAACATTCATTTTTTCTTCCGCTTGTTGATCTGGAGGAATGAGTATTTTAAGCGACCGTCGTGAATTTTTTTCCCTATGTATTAGCTTTAGTTCTTGTAATTTGTCGAGCTGCAATGTGACGCCTCTAAGGGAATTTATCCCTGTTTCCTTCATTATCTCCTGTAATGAAGGCGGAAATCCGTGCTCTCGCTGATAAGTAAATAGATATTGGTAAACAAGAAGAGCGCGCGATGATAATTGGTCCATAAGAAAAATATTTCTACTGTTGATTATTCTACCCGATAGGTGTATAAATGTAAATGATTGGGTTTGGGCAACTGCCTCCCGCGCCCGGGAGGTTTTTCTGCATAGAAAGGAATGTCATATGGCTAATTATAGCGTAGTTAAAGGACAAGATGGAGGCTGGGACGTCAAGCGAGACAATGCCTGACCCACCTGCACTTTTGTATATTTTCCCATGAACCAATAAAATAGCAGGTACTACCAATTCAAAGGAGGTACCTGCCATGAATATCATACAAGAGACATTTTCTTTTTTGCAATCCCGTATTTTGCCTGAAATATCAGGGAAGCACAAAAGGTTGTTTTCTTTCGGTATCCATGCGCTGTCTCTCCATCCGTTTGTTTCGTTGAATGGCAATGCCAGAATGGTTGTTCCGAACCGATCAACTGCTGAATCAAAAATCTTTCGTCTCGTCTCCAACGAGACGATTGCAACCTATTTTCCCACGCTGATCAACCATCTTCATCTTGTTGATTCAGACGATATCGTGAACGTAGATTTTTCTTCATTCTGTGGATTTGAAGTGCTGACGTTCGCCAAACAAACACGACTAGGGAGAGCCATACCGTTGTATTTTGAGCTGCTCAGATATCCCATTGTTGATCCGGGGAGTCAAACGCTGTGTATCATCTCCGCAATCACACGATTCAAAAAGATGCTTGGATTCTGTCCAACGCTCGTGTTCGATCGTGGATTTGAATTACCGAGATTAGTGGAAGCATTGCTGAACGCAACCATTCGATTTTATATTCGCATGAGAAAAGACAAACATATACTCTACCAGGGAAACGATATACCGCTTCGCAATCTTCCCTGGTATGAAAAAGACGCCACGGTGACGATCTATGGAAAACGTCTTCGGGTTGTTGTATCAGAAAAACTCTCTGAGCGCACCGACAGTCAGGGAAAAGAGGAATCATGGTATATTCTGACGAACGATACGACGTTTTCCAAGGAGCAGATCATTGCTTCCTATTATTTCCGATTCGAGATTGAGGAGACGTTTAAAGATTTAAAGCATATCAACAGGCTCAAAACATTCTTTCCGATCAAGAAAAAACTCACGTTTACGATACTCTTGTGGTTTTCCATCCTGACGATATGGATAGCCTTCTTACTGGAGGGAATACAGCAGTATCTCTTCCTCCGTATTACACAGAAAAAGAGAAAGAAGCTCGCCGTAACACGCTTCTTCTTTGAGTCTATTCAACAAGCCAAAAACATACTCGTTCAGGAGGTTTTTGCTATGTGAGTTCCAAGTGCAGGTGGGTCAGTGTATTGGGCCGTTGACAAGCAGTAAAAAGTGAGTATAATAATGAGAAGACTCAATAGATTCTGAGGCGAACGTTCATTGTTCGCTTCTTTTCGTCGTTCATTCCGACTTATTTTACAAGGATTTATTTAATGGCCAAAGACGTACACACATCGAAGCGGCTGTATTGGGGAAAAGAGTATACGGACCTTCCGATATTTGACCTCACCCTGGTGCAGCGGGAATCCTATCAGTGGTTTTTGGAAAAGGGAATAAAAGATCTCATCTCCGAAGTGTCCCCTATTACTGATTTTACCGGTAAAAATTGGGAACTTTCTTTTGGTGATTATTATTTCGGACGACCCCGACTTACCCCTGAAGTCGCACTGGAAAAAGGATTGACTTTTGATATGCCCCTCAAAGTAACGGCAACCCTCACCAACAAACAGACAGGCCATCACGTAACACAAGAGGTATTTTTGGGTGATATTCCGGAAATGACCGAAAACGTGACCTTCATTATAAATGGTATTG
>DATDVM010000117.1:0-2564 GCA_035290005.1 Patescibacteria group bacterium
TCTTTCAGGCTGCGAGAGATTGGCAGCAGATGGAAGCCTCGACAGCGTATGATGCTTCAAAATCCTTCTCTTTTCGTTACCCTGATAATTGGAAGATTCTTGAGGGAGGATCAGCGCAACTTGTCTATGAGAGAGATGGAAAAGAGGCCTGCCGTCTCCGCGTGGGTGTTTCGGGTCATGAACTTCCCTTTAATGCCGATATACGCCAAGAACAGATAACAACCAGTCAGGCGACGTTTGATGTCTTGACAGCACTGGTAGATGACGTTCCGTCGCTTGTCATTGCGACAGCCGAAAAGGAAGAGGTTCCTTATATTTTAGAACTTGTTATTACAGATGGAAAATCTGCATATTTTTGTAAAAATCAGTTTTTCGATATAGTAAAGTCCTTTCAATTTGGTCAGTAGCGGTTCATAGACAAATCATTCATGGGAATACGAACGAAACGAAATCCCGTAAAGCGACAATCTCTTGGTTTCAGAACTCCAGACTGGTTTAAAATTCGAACACGTTTTTCTTCTAAAAAAGAAAAAAGGAATATGTGATGACTGGACAATTTCGGGCCTCGCACTACAAAATCCATATGTATGAAATCTGTCCAAAGAGATATTATTTTGAGTACCTCGATGAATATACGTCAAGTCATAAAAAGGATTTAAAGAAACCACGTCCCCAAATGACGTTTGGAGCAAATATCCACGACGTATTGAAGGCGTTTTTTAAGTCACCGCCGAGCGACCGTACACAAGAGACAATGAAAGCGTATCTTGCTGAAGTGTGGAAAACTCGTTCTGGGAAAAAGGGCGGCTTCACCAGCGTCGCTGAGGAACAAGAGCTGTACCATCAGGCAGATGGAATGCTCTCACGATTTTTGAAACAAACAGATCTTGACCCACACATCTTTTATCTTCCCCCCGACAACTCTTTCGAAGAATTCATACAAGTTCCAATTGATGAGCAACTTATTCTTGGGGGTAAGTTTGACAGGATTGATGAGGAGCCCGACGGAACACTTCGAATTATTGATTATAAGACGGGAGTTGAAAATCAAGATCAAATTCAAATTGGGCTCTATGCGATCCTCGCTTCGCATTATTTCAGAAAGAAAGTGCACGTCGGTGCTCTTTGGTACCTTAAAACAGGAAACAGGAAGGAAGTCGTCTGTGACGAAACGTTTCAAGAAGAGGTGATGAAATGGACGCGTTCGCTTGTCGAAAAAATCTGTACAAGTAAGGAATACGAGCCAATGCCATCCAAGATGTGTGCGTATTGTGACTATGTCGATTTTTGTCCTGCCAAAAAAGATGTATTGCAAATCATAGGTCAAAGTGAACGCACTTCTTCAGATATTCCTTTCTGATAGGCAAGATGCATCGCGATGGTATAATAATCCCGATTGTATCAAAAGGAATAGAATGAAAGACTTTACTGCGCTTATCACGATAGGTGGAATCCTTTTTATCATTACCCTCGTAACCTATTTTTATTTTTTCTTCACAGGTTAGGAGATATATGAAAATTCTGGTTGTCGAAGATGAGAAACCAATTGCCCAGTTCCTAAAGGAGAGCTTGACCCTTGAGGGATTTGATGTGCATGTTGTCTTTGACGGACCGGAGGCGATCGCCGCACTTGAAACATTTCCCCCTGACGTAATTATTTTGGATCTTATCCTTCCCTCTCTTGACGGTATAGAGGTTTGTAAGAGGGTGAGGAGAAAGTCAACTGTCCCGATTTTGATGTTGACCGCGCGTGACCAAGTGAAAGATAAAGTAGAAGGGTTGGAAGCAGGAGCCGACGATTATTTAACAAAACCGTTTTCCTTCGATGAACTTCTTGCACGAATAAAGTCTCTCTTGCGAAGACAAAAAGCATCTGTAGGCGACAAGCTCACAATTGCTGATCTTATACTTAATGTGAAGACTCATGAAGTGAGACGAGGAAAGAGAAGAATAGAGTTGACGAGTAGAGAGTTCACGCTTCTTGAATACCTTATGTTGAATAGAAAAGTTGTCTTAACGAGAGAACAGATTCTTTCTCGGGTTTGGGGATACGATTTTGATCCAGGAACGAATATCGTTGATGTCTATGTGAAGTATTTACGGGATAAGGTTGATAAAGATCAAAGTAAAAAACTTATTCGTACTATACGGAATGTGGGTTATACCATAAGTGAAGAATGATCAATCCCAGGTAGATAATAGTGAATACTTCAAACGGTTGGAGCGTGTTTTTGAGTTCGGGGCATGGGGAATGGTCCTGTTTGTTTTTTTTATCTCTTTCTTTCTTCCTTTATCTCCTGATCAAAGACGGTTAGTATGGATGATTTTAGGAGGAATGTCGCTCTTTTCGTTTGTCTACTACAGACTCCTCTCCCCTCACATACTGAGTAAGGAAAAATTTTATATTACTGATGTCGGATACGTCATTTTTATCTCGTATCTTCTCCATGTGATGGACCGTATGTGGTATCTCTTTTTATTTTTGTATTTTCTCCCTGTGATCGGAGCATCGCTCGCCTTAACACTTCGCGATTCATTCATCGTCACGGGACTTGCATCGTTTT